>NZ_AJRG02000008.1:0-74993 GCF_000298715.2 Streptococcus sp. GMD5S | reverse complement strand
GCTTGTCCTTACTGCAGTGCACCATTTAATCCAGGTTGTAAACAACACTATTCCTACTATTTTAAATAAAATGAATCGATCCAAGTTCTTAACTTGGATTTTTCAGTTTGTTTCAGAAAATAGAGTAAAATCAAGAAAAATTCGCAATCTAAAATGGAAAAACTTTCTATAGAATGGGGTAAAAACAGCAAAAATAGAAATAAATCATATGAAACGCTTTCAATGTTAGTAAAAAGTTGACAAAAACAAATTTTAGGACTAAACTAAGGAAGTAAATTTAAATAAAAAGGAGAATTCATCATGAATTTAACATTTTTCGGTCTATGTCTTGCCTGTATGGGTGTATCCCTTGCAGAAGGATTTTTGATGAACGGTTTGTTCAAGTCTGCAGCACGCCAACCAGACATCATCCCACAATTGCGTAGTTTGATGATCATGGGGATTGCCTTTATCGAAGGAACATTCTTTGTAACCTTGGCGATGTCATTTGTCATTAAATAGACAACTCTATTTAGAAATGGAGGTGTCAAACCATGGAAGAAAGTTTGAATCCAACCGTTAATATTGGACCAATATCCTTTGATTTGACCCTGCTTGCCATGTCTCTTGTAACTGTTTTGATGGTTTTTGCCTTTGTCTACTGGGCAAGTCGTAAAATGACCATCCGTCCAAAGGGCAAACAAAATGCTCTTGAGATGATTTACGACTTTGTGATTGGTTTTACCAAACCAAACATTGGAGAATCATACATCAAGGATTATTCCTTATTTCTGTTTTCTCTATTTCTGTTTATCTTGGTTGCCAATAATATCGGCTTAATGGCAAAAGTACAAACAACAAACGGTTATAACTTGTGGACTTCCCCAACAGCCAACCTTGGATACGATTTATCCCTATCATTCTTGATCACTTTGATCGCCCATGTAGAAGGAGTTCGTCGTAGAGGCGTTAAAGAATATTTGAGAGCATTTGTTACACCTGGCTTTATGACTCCGATGAACATTTTAGAAGAGTTCACCAATTTTGCTTCCTTGGCGATTCGGATCTACGGAAATATTTTTGCCGGTGAGGTCTTAGCTGGATTGCTATTAGCCTTGTCACAAAATGCTTTGTATTGGTATCCTTTTGCCTTTATCGCAAACATGTTATGGACAGCCTTTTCGATTTTCATTTCATGTATTCAAGCCTATGTCTTTACCATGTTGTCATCGATGTACATTGGTAAGAAGATAAATGCTGGGGAAGAGTAAGTAGAGGAGGATTAGAAGATGGATTTAACTATTAGTACCATTATTGGTGACTTTATTCTTATCGCTGGTTCCTTCCTTTTATTAATTTTTTTAGTGAAAAAATATGCCTGGGGAAATCTTACCAATATTTTAGATGAACGTGCTGAAAAAATTTCTTCAGATATTGACGGAGCAGAAGCTGCCCGTAAGAAGGCCGAAGAACTCGCTAGCAAACGTGAAGCTGAGTTGGCAGGTAGCCGTTCGGAAGCTAAGACAATTATCGAGAATGCAAAGGAAACAGCTGAGAAAAGTAGAGCTGACATCTTGGCTGAGGCGAAACTGGAAGCAGGACGCTTGAAAGAAAAAGCTAACCAAGAAATTGCTCAAAATAAAGCGGAAGCTTTACAAAGCGTTAAGGGTGAGGTAGCAGATTTGACGATTAGTCTCGCTGGTAAAATCATCTCACAAAACCTTGACGGACAAGCCCATAAAGAACTCATTGATCAGTACATCGATCAGCTAGGAGAAGCTTAATGGACAAAAAGACAGTAAAGGTAATTGAAAAATACAGCATGCCTTTTGTCCAATTGGTGATTGAAAAGGGAGAAGAAGACCGTATCTTTTCTGACTTAGCTCAAATCAAGCAAGTCGCAGAAGAAACAGACTTGCCTTCTTTTTTAGGTCAAGTGGCAGTAGGTGAGTCGGATAAGGAAAAAACCGTTCGTTTCTTCCAAGACTCAGTGTCACCATTAATGCAAAACTTTTTTCAGGTGCTGCTATACAATCACAGAGCAAATTTATTTTATGAAGTAATTGTAGATTGTTTGAGTCGACTTGAAAAAGAAACGAATCGATTTGAAGTAACGATTGCCTCCGCTCATCCATTAACAGATGACCAGAAGGCGCGATTGCTTCCTTTGATTGAGAAAAAAATGTCTCTGAAAGTTCGGACTATCAAAGAACAAATCGATGAAAGTCTCATTGGTGGTTTTGTCATTTTTGCCAATCACAAGACAATTGATGTGAGTATTAAACAGCAACTTCGTGTTGTTAAAGAAAATTTGAAATAGAAAGTGGTGTTCTTTTGGCAATTAACGCACAAGAAATCAGCGCTTTAATTAAGCAACAAATTGAAAATTTCAAACCCATTTTTGATGTGACTGAAACTGGTGTTGTAACCTATATCGGGGACGGTATTGCGCGTGCCCACGGCCTTGAAAATGCCATGAGTGGAGAGCTCTTGATTTTTGAAAACGGCTCTTATGGTATGGCGCAAAACTTGGAATCAACAGACGTTGGGATCATCATTCTCGGTGACTTCACGGATATCCGTGAAGGAGACACTATCCGTCGCACGGGTAAAATCATGGAAGTTCCTGTCGGTGATAACTTGATTGGACGTGTTGTGGATCCACTTGGTCGTCCCGTTGATGGTCTCGGAGAAATCCATACTGACAAGACTCGTCCAGTAGAAGCACCAGCTCCTGGTGTTATGGAGCGTAAGTCTGTATCAGAACCATTGCAAACAGGTTTGAAAGCTATTGACGCCCTTGTACCGATTGGTCGTGGTCAGCGTGAGCTGATCATTGGTGACCGTCAGACAGGGAAAACAACCATTGCAATCGATACCATCTTGAACCAAAAAGGGCAAGATATGATATGTATCTATGTAGCGATTGGACAAAAAGAATCAACAGTTCGTACACAAGTAGAAACACTTCGTCAGTACGGTGCCTTGGATTACACAATCGTTGTGACAGCCTCAGCTTCACAACCTTCTCCATTACTCTTCCTTGCTCCATATGCAGGGGTCGCTATGGCAGAAGAATTCATGTACCAAGGCAAGCATGTTTTGATCGTTTATGATGACCTATCTAAACAAGCGGTAGCTTATCGTGAACTTTCTCTCTTGCTCCGTCGTCCACCAGGTCGTGAGGCCTTCCCAGGGGATGTCTTCTACCTTCACAGCCGTTTGCTTGAGCGCTCAGCCAAAGTTTCTGACGAGCTTGGTGGTGGATCAATCACAGCCCTACCATTTATTGAGACGCAAGCAGGAGATATCTCTGCCTATATCGCAACCAACGTGATTTCTATCACTGACGGACAAATCTTCCTTGGAGATGGACTCTTTAACGCAGGTATTCGCCCAGCTATTGATGCGGGTTCATCTGTATCTCGTGTAGGTGGTTCTGCTCAGATTAAAGCCATGAAGAAGGTTGCTGGTACTCTTCGTATCGACCTTGCTTCATACCGTGAGTTAGAAGCCTTCACTAAGTTCGGTTCGGACTTGGATGCGGCTACTCAAGCTAAGTTGAATCGTGGTCGTCGTACGGTAGAAGTATTGAAACAACCTGTTCACAAGCCTTTGCCTGTTGAGAAACAAGTGACGATCCTGTATGCTTTGACACACGGATTCTTGGATACAGTTCCTGTAAATGACATTGTTCGTTTTGAGGAAGAGTTCCATGCCTTCTTTGATGCACAACATCCAGAGATTTTGGAAACCATTCGTGAAACAAAAGACTTGCCAGAAGAAGCAGTCTTGGATGCTGCGATTACAGAGTTTCTCAATCAATCCAGCTTCCAATAAGAATAGAGGTGTCAGATGGCAGTATCTCTAAATGATATTAAAACAAAAATCGCCTCAACAAAAAATACTAGTCAAATCACTAATGCCATGCAAATGGTATCGGCTGCCAAGTTAGGTCGCTCTGAAGAAGCAGCACGCAATTTTCAAGTTTATGCTCAGAAGGTTCGTAAGCTTTTGACGGATATTCTACATGGTAACGGATCTGGTGGCTCTACCAATCCAATGCTCATTAGTCGTCCAGTTAAGAAAACAGGCTATATCGTTATTACTTCAGACCGTGGCTTGGTTGGAGGTTATAATGCTTCCATCCTTAAAGCTGTGATGGAGCTGAAAGAAGAATATCATCCAAATGGTGATGACTTTGAAGTTATCTGTATTGGTGGTATGGGGGCTGATTTCTTTAAGGCTCGTGGCATTCAACCAATCTATGAATTGCGGGGCTTGGCCGACCAACCAAGTTTTGATGAAGTTCGTAAAATTATTTCAAAAACGATTGAGATGTACCAAAATGAACTCTTTGATGAACTTTATGTTTGCTATAATCACCACGTCAATACGCTTACCAGCCAAATGCGTGTGGAGCAAATGCTTCCGATTGTTGACCTCGATCCAAATGAAGCAGATGAGGAGTATAGCTTAACCTTTGAGTTGGAAACGAGCCGTGATGAGATTCTAGAGCAGTTGTTGCCACAGTATGCCGAAAGTATGATTTACGGGGCTATTATCGATGCCAAGACAGCTGAAAATGCCGCAGGTATGACAGCTATGCAGACAGCGACTGATAATGCCAAGAAAGTTATCAATGATTTGACTATCCAGTATAACCGTGCCAGACAGGCGGCGATTACACAAGAAATTACAGAAATCGTAGCGGGGGCTAGTGCCTTAGAATAAGGCTTTGCCTCCCTCGTATCAAAATGAACTTATACTCAATGAAAATTAAAGAGCAAACTAGGAAGCTAGCCGCAGGCTGTACTTGAGTACGGTAAGGCGACGCTGACGTGGTTTGAAGAGATTTTCGAAGAGTATTAGGACCTAGTTGAGCTAGGAACCGACAGTATCTTATATAGAATAGGAGAAGGAGATGAGTTCAGGTAAAATTGCTCAGGTTATCGGACCCGTTGTAGACGTTTTGTTTGCAGCTGGGGAACCACTTCCTGAGATTAACAATGCACTTGTCGTCTACAAAAATGACGAAAGAAAAACAAAAATCGTCCTTGAAGTAGCCTTGGAGTTGGGTGATGGTATGGTCCGTACGATCGCCATGGAATCAACAGATGGTTTGACTCGTGGAATGGAAGTTTTGGACACAGGTCGTCCAATCTCGGTTCCAGTAGGTAAAGAAACTTTGGGACGTGTCTTCAATGTTTTGGGAGATACCATTGACTTGGATGCTCCTTTTGCTGAAGACGCTGAGCGTCAGCCAATTCATAAAAAAGCTCCAACTTTTGATGAATTGTCTACCTCTTCTGAAATTCTTGAAACTGGGATTAAGGTTATCGACCTTCTTGCCCCATACCTTAAAGGGGGGAAAGTCGGACTCTTCGGTGGTGCCGGAGTTGGTAAAACCGTCTTAATCCAAGAATTGATTCACAACATTGCCCAAGAACATGGGGGTATTTCCGTATTTACCGGTGTTGGGGAACGTACTCGTGAAGGGAACGACCTTTACTGGGAAATGAAAGAATCAGGCGTTATCGAGAAAACAGCAATGGTATTTGGTCAGATGAATGAACCACCAGGAGCACGTATGCGTGTTGCCCTTACTGGCTTGACAATCGCTGAATACTTCCGTGATGTAGAAGGCCAAGACGTGCTTCTCTTTATTGACAATATCTTCCGTTTCACTCAGGCTGGTTCAGAAGTATCTGCCCTTTTGGGTCGGATGCCATCAGCCGTTGGATACCAACCAACACTTGCTACAGAAATGGGTCAATTGCAAGAGCGTATCACGTCAACTAAGAAGGGTTCTGTAACCTCTATCCAAGCCATCTATGTGCCTGCGGATGACTATACTGACCCAGCGCCAGCAACAGCCTTCGCTCACTTGGATTCAACGACTAACTTGGAACGTAAGTTGGTACAGTTGGGGATTTACCCAGCCGTTGACCCACTGGCTTCAAGCTCTCGTGCCTTGGCACCTGAGATTGTTGGTGAGGAGCACTATGCTGTAGCTGCGGAAGTTAAACGTGTTCTTCAACGTTACCATGAATTGCAAGATATCATTGCTATCCTTGGTATGGATGAACTCTCTGATGAAGAAAAGACCTTGGTTGCTCGTGCCCGTCGTATCCAGTTCTTCTTGTCTCAAAACTTTAACGTTGCAGAACAATTTACTGGTCAACCTGGTTCTTATGTGCCAGTAGCGGAAACAGTTCGTGGCTTTAAGGAAATCCTTGAAGGAAAACATGACCAGCTACCAGAAGATGCCTTCCGTGGTGTCGGTTCAATCGAAGACGTCATTGCTAAGGCAGAGAAAATGGGATTTTAAGAGGTGATCTATGGCTCATTTAACTGTCCAGATCGTGACACCAGATGGCCTCGTCTATGATCACCATGCCAGCTTTGTATCGGTACGAACTCTGGATGGTGAGATGGGGATCTTGCCACGACATGAAAATATGATTGCGGTTTTAGCGGTTGATGAAGTGAAGGTAAAACGTATCGATGATGATACTCATGTAAACTGGATTGCAGTGAACGGAGGAATTATCGAGATTGCTAATGATATCATTACCATTGTAGCAGACTCAGCAGAGCGTGCTCGTGATATCGATATCAGTCGTGCTGAACGTGCAAAACTTCGCGCTGAACGAGAAATCGAAGAAGCCCATGACAAGCATTTGATTGACCAAGAGCGTCGTGCAAAAATCGCATTGCAACGTGCTATCAACCGTATCAATGTCGGAAATAGACTATAAAAAAATGAACTTGAAACTCAAGTTCATTTTTTTTAATGTGGGAAGTTGATGCAGACTGCTTCAGGGACATGAAAGTCGTTAGAAAGTTCTGCAAGACGACCACTTTTAGGATTGCGTTTAAAGACGGTTGCGTTATCAGAATCTTGATGAACAGCAATGAGAAACTCTTGATCAGGAGTTAGGTCGAAATCACGTGGATTTTTACCATGACTTGGTACAATCTCTAATAATTCCAAGCTACCATCAGCGAGGATTGTATAGACTGCAATGGAATCATGACCTCGGTTAGATGCATAGAGGTATTTGCCATCTTTTGAAAGACGAATGGCAGCAGTAGCATTGAAGCCTTCGTATCCATCTGGTAAGGTTGAAATGACTTGCATGCGTTCAAATTCACCGACCCCATCATAAATCAAGACCTCGATAGTGCTATTAAGTTCGCAGATGAGATAGGCAATCTTATAGTGGTGGTGGAAAACGATGTGGCGAGCACCTGCTCCAGCTTGGCCGTGATAAGTGTGGAGCTTACTTAGTTTTCCTTCTGAACTAACATCGTAGGTCGTTACTTCATCCGTACCTAGATCACAGGTGACGAGGTACTGGTCAGGTGTTAGATCCGTAAAGTGTACATGTGGGGAAGTTTGGTTTTCATGAGGACCTTGTCCACTATGCTGATCTAGATCTGTTTGGATGAGGCTACCATCCGTTTGACGTTTATAAACGAGAACTTGACCTTTATGATAGTTGGCCCCATAAACGAGACCACGCTTTTCATCCACTGCCACATAACAATGGGGAGCGCCTTCTTCAACCACATGATTTAGCAAAGCGCCATCTGTCTTGTAAGCAGCGATTCCACCTAAGCCATCCTGGCTCCCTACAGTGTATAAGTGTTGCTGTTGGTCAAAGGCAAGGTAGGTCGGACTTGGTTCAGCAGCAAAGAGTTCAAGATTTGCAAGCTGGCCTGTTTCTGTATCAAAATCTGCCTTGTAAATCCCTTTAGATAAGCGACGAGTGTAAGTTCCAAAATAAACAGTTTCTTTCATGTCCATACCTCTTAATAATGATAAGTTCATTATACCACAAAATGGCAGTCATGAAGCATCAGATTCATCCATGTAAGCACTTTAAAAAAGAGTTATTTTAGTCTAAAAATGGTATAATGAGAGAATGACAGAAAGGATGTATTTATGGAACATAAAGAGAAACATTTTAGCCTATCTTGGTTTTTTAAGTGGTTTTTAGATAATAAAGCCATCACTGTATTTTTAGTAACTTTGTTACTGGGGCTAAACATTTTTATTCTAAGTAAGATTAGTTTTATTTTTTTACCAGTTTTGGATTTTCTAGGAGTTGTCATGTTGCCAGTTATTTTATCTGGTTTACTTTATTACCTCCTCAATCCGATTGTTGACTGGATGGAGAAGCACAAGATCAATCGTGTCCTTGCCATTAGTATTGTTTTTGTTGTTATTGGACTCTTTATCATTTGGGGGCTGGCAGTCGCAATTCCTAATCTGCAACGTCAAGTCTTAAATTTTGCGAAGAATGTGCCGACATACCTGGAAGATGCTGATAAGGTGATCAATGACCTTGTAACCAAACGCTTGCCAGATGATTTTAGACCACAGTTGGAGCAGGTTCTTTCCAATGTTTCTAGTGAGGCGACCATGTGGGCCAGCAAAATCTCTTCTCAAGCTGTTAACTGGGTTAGCGCCTTTATCAGTAGCGTTTCCCAGGTCATTGTTGCGGTTATTATCGTACCCTTCATGCTCTTTTATCTTTTGAGAGATGGGAAAGGCTTGCGAGATTACCTGACTAAATTCATCCCAAACAAGTTAAAAGAACCTGTCGGACAAGTTTTGTCAGATGTTAATAAACAGTTGTCAAACTATGTTAGAGGACAGGTTACAGTTGCTATTATCGTGGCAATTATGTTTATTATCTTCTTTAAGATTATTGGTCTCAGATATGCTGTGACTCTTGGAATTACGGCTGGTATCCTCAATCTAGTACCTTACCTGGGTAGTTTTCTAGCGATGTTGCCTGCTTTGGTTTTGGGCTTAATAGCGGGGCCTGTCATGCTTTTGAAAGTGATTATTGTCTTTATTGTTGAACAAACGATTGAAGGTCGCTTCGTTTCTCCGCTTATTTTAGGTAGTCAGCTAAACATTCATCCAATCAATGTCCTCTTTGTTCTCCTAACTTCAGGTTCTATGTTTGGTATTTGGGGAGTCTTGCTGGGAATCCCTGTCTATGCCTCTGCCAAGGTCGTTATTTCAGCTATCTTTAACTGGTACAAAAAAGTTAGCGGTCTGTATGAAGAAGAAGGGGAGGAAATCAAAAGTGAACAATAGTCAACGTATGCTCCAGGCTTTGGATGAACAGAATTTAACCAAAGCGGATCAGTATTTTCACAAAGCCCTCGAAACAGATTCAAGTGAGGTTCTTTACGAACTAGCAAACTATCTAGAGGGAGTTGGCTTTTATCCTCAAGCAAAAGAAATTTACCAACATATCGTTACAGAATTTGCAGAAGTGAATCTGAACTTAGCCAGCATTGCTAGTGAGGATGGCAATGTTGAGGAAGCCTTTGCTTACCTTGAGGAAATCACACCCGAAAGTGACTGGTACGTATCGGCCTTGGCCTTGAAGGCAGACCTCTATCAGTTGGAAGGATTGACAGATGTAGCACGTGAAAAGTTACTGGAAGCCTTAAACTACTCAGATGATGCCTTATTAGTTTTTGGTTTGGCTGAGTTGGATAGCGAGCTAGGAAATTATCAGGAAGCTATTCAGGGCTATGCTCAATTAGACAATCGCTCCATCTATGAGCAAACGGGTGTCTCAACCTATCAGCGAATTGGCTACGCTTATGCCCAGTTAGGTAAGTTTGAAGCTGCAACTGAATTCTTAGAAAAAGCTTTAGAATTAGAATACGATGACCAAACTGCCTTTGAACTGGCTAGTCTTTACTTTGATCAGGAAGAGTATCAAAAATCTGTTCTTTACTTTAAGCAGATTGATACCATCTCACCTGATTTTGAAGGATATGAGTATGGTTATAGTCAAGCCTTGTACAAGGAACATCAGGTGGAAGAGGCCCTTCGTATCGTTAAACAAGGTTTGGAGAAAAATCCGTTTGAAACTCGGCTCTTACTAGCTGCTTCACAGTTTTCGTATGAATTACATGATCCTAGTGGTGCTGAGCAGTTTCTTCTTACTGCAAAAGAAGATGCAGAGGATACAGAAGAAATTTTCCTTCGCCTTGCAACCATTTATATGGAACAAGAGCGGTATGAAGATATCATCGCTCTCCAAAGTCAAGAACCTGAAAATCTCTTGACCAAGTGGATGATTGCCCGTTCTTACCAGGAAATCGAGGATTTAGATAAGGCCTATGAGCTCTATCAGGAACTATCGCTTGATCTCAAGGATAATCCTGAATTTCTGGAGCAGTATACTTATCTCCTACGTGAATTGGGATATTTTGAAGAAGCCAAAGTGCAAGCTGAAGCTTATTTAAAACTCGTTCCAGATGATGTTCAAATGCAAGAACTCTTAGAAACACTTTAAGGATTTCTAATTTTTGTAAAATCTTATTAACAGAAACGAATGACTTTAAATGAATGATTTGAAAGACCTCATAGGTCTTTTCTTTTTTACTAATATAATATAAATGTTAGAGCTTCTTATAGCTAATTTAGATGAAGTTTTGAACGATGAAAGCCTGCTACACCCTATAAAATAAGAGTTTAAAGGTATGGTTTGAACATCGAACTACTATGAAATACTTGACAAATTTATATAAGAATATATAATAATAAATAGGGGAATCTATCCCCAAAAATAAAGGAGGCAAATGTTGTGAAAAAGATTAATAAAAAACTTTCTCATGCATTCATGGCGCTATTGTTAGTAGCTTCAGTATTTATCCCAGTACTAAGAACTAGCAATGTGGTTAAAGCTGCTGAACTATCATCTAGTAGCTATACGCTAACGACAGTACCGACAATTAACAATAATAAGTTAGTTGATGGTGCAGAGTATGGTGAAGGGAAATTTTACCTTCAAACCACTTACAAATTCGACAACTCAACAACGTTGAAGAATGGTGACTTTATGGTTTATAAAGTTCCAAATGAATTCAAAATTGAATCAGATTCAACTACTGAAATCTTTGGTAACGATGGAGTCACTAAGGTTGCTGAGTTAACGACAAATAAGTCTGCAAATACAGCGACTGTAACGGTAAGTAACGAAGATTATTTTTCTAACTTACCTGAAGAGAAACAAATTTCGGCCTTATTTACTGTTGTATGGGCTGATAATGTTGAACTCAATAAATCGTATCCAATCGACATTCCTGGAGCAGGAGTATACAATTTGACTCGTATTGTTCCAGATGAGGATCTAACAGGATTCACTAAATGGGGAGTTCAAGATACGAACGATCCAAATTATATTAATTGGTATATTCGCGTAAACAAATATGCCAATCCTTATGAAGGTGTTTCGATTCAAGATACAATCCCTGAAGGACAAGTATTAGCTAGTGAGATTACAGGTTACTACTTTACTGAATGGGGTAAAGATGAGCATCATCCTCTTTTGAATCCAAGTCACATTGTTGTTCAAGATTCTAATCACTTCACTATTACTCCAAATGGTAATGGTGATCTAACCAATCAAGGTTTGTATGTAGTTTATAAGACTCGTATCACCGCACCAGTTGATAATACAACAAAGAAAGCTTTCAATAACGTTAAAATTACGACTTCAACTGAAAACTTTGATGTAGAAGGTTTTGCACCATTAACCACAACTGAAGGTATTAGTTCAGGTTCACGTTCTACAGAAGTTTCATTTGAGGTTTCTAAGCAGTTAAAAGGAAAAGACTTAGCTGCTGAAGAATTTAGCTTCCAACTACTTGATCCAAACGGATCAGTTGTGGAAACTGTTAAGAATGATAAAGATGGCAAAGTGAAATTTAAAGCCGTTAAATTCTCTACAGTGGGTACTTATAAGTATCAAATCAAAGAAGTTAATGATCAAAAACCAGGTTTTGCTTACGATGATAAGACCATTAACGCAGAAGTTACTGTAACAGATGTTTATGGTGAGAAGTTTGCAAGTGTTAAATATGACAATAAAGTTTTTGTAAATTCGTATTCTGTTAAATCTGCAACAACTTCAATTACTGCTAAAAAAGTCCTAAATGGTAAAACTCTTGAGGCAGATAAATATGAATTTGAATTGAAAGAAGGCGACAAACTTGTAGCTACAGCTAAGAATGCTGCAGACGGAACAGTTGCTTTCCCAGCGATTGAATACACTGCTGCAGGAACTCACACGTATACTATCACTGAAAAAGATGGTGGTGAAGCTGGTGTAACTTATGATAAAAATGCTTATACAGTAACAGTAAAAGTTGTAGACAATGGTCAAGGTCAACTTGTAGCAACAGTTACAGGTAATAATCCAACCATCACAAATACTTATGCTGCTGAGACTCCGGGTTCTTCAGATAACAAACCTAAACAACCAGGAGAAACTAAAGAACTACCAAATACTGGTACATCTGAAATGACTATCTTGCTTACTGTTGTAGGAGTAGTACTTGCATTTGGTTCCATTCTCTTATTCCGTTTCAAAAAAGTTAAATAATCTAGTTGAAAAATCTTGATGCCTTTGCTATGGCATCATCAAAGAGCCACTTGTATGGATAGTAGAAATGATACTATTCTTATAAAGTGGTTCTTTTTTTATATCTCTAGAGGTAAGAAGTGAATGAGAGAAAACATAGTTCTGTATCAATGAAATCTTTATAGATATTTGTTAAAAAAATTTGATCATTGTTCTATCAGAATTAGAAGTTAACCCTATATTATCGTCTAGAATCCTTATAATTCTTTGAATTCTGTAAGATGATATTTCGCTCTTATTTCATATATAAAGGTGTATAGTTCAAGAATTATAGAATTTTTTTACAAAAACCCTTGCTAAATTGTTTATTTATGCTATAATAGGAACAATAATTTTTAGGAGGTGCAGTATGTCTTATATGTTTGAGATATTACCAAGTTTATTGAACGGTGCAAGTATGACACTTCAAGTCTTTGCTCTGGTCTTGATTTTTTCAATTCCTTTAGGTATTGTCGTTGCCTTTGCTTTACAAGTCCGCTGGAAACCCCTCCATTATCTGATTGACCTTTATATTTGGGTGATGCGAGGGACTCCCTTGCTCTTGCAATTAATCTTTATTTACTATGTTCTTCCTAGCATTGGGATACGTTTAGATCGTTTGCCTGCTGCTGTGATTGCTTTTGTACTGAACTATGCAGCCTACTTTGCTGAAATTTTTCGTGGAGGGATTGAAACCATTCCTAAAGGGCAGTATGAAGCTGCTAAAGTCTTGAAGTTTAGTCCATTTGACACAGTGCGCTATATCATTCTTCCTCAGGTTACAAAGATTGTCTTACCGAGTGTTTTTAATGAAATCATGAGTTTGGTCAAGGATACTTCTTTGGTCTATGCTTTGGGGATTTCAGATTTGATTTTGGCTAGTCGTACAGCAGCCAATCGAGATGCTAGTCTTGTTCCTATGTTTTTAGCTGGAGCGATTTATTTGATTATGATTGGTCTTGTAACCATTGTAGCGAAAAAACTTGAGAAGAAGTACAGTTATTACAGATAGGAGGATTGCTATGTTAGAATTACGAAACATCAACAAGGCCTTTGGTGGCAAACAAATCTTAACCAATTTCAGCCTATCAATTCCTGAAAAGCAAATCCTTGCAATCGTAGGTCCATCAGGAGGCGGAAAGACAACCCTATTACGTATGCTAGCTGGACTGGAAACCATCGATTCGGGGGAAATCTACTATAACGGCGAATCGCTAGCTATAGACGAACTAGAAAAGCGCAATCTTCTGGGATTTGTTTTCCAAGATTTTCAACTCTTTCCGCATTTGTCAGTTCTAGATAACTTAACCTTGTCGCCGATAAAAACGACGGGTATGGACAAGGAAGTTGCTGAGAAGAAGGCGCGTGGTTTGTTAGAACAACTTGGGTTAGCAGGACATGCAGATGCCTTTCCGTTCTCACTTTCAGGTGGGCAAAAACAACGGGTGGCCTTAGCTCGCGCTATGATGATAAACCCAGAAATTATTGGATATGATGAGCCTACATCAGCCTTAGATCCAGAATTGCGATTAGAAGTAGAAAAACTTATCCTTCAAAATAAAGAGCGTGGGATGACCCAGATTGTTGTGACCCACGATCTTCAGTTTGCGGAAAACATTGCTGATCAGATTCTTAAGGTTGATCCAAAGTAGGACTAGGAGGTGCCTATGAAGAGAAAGAAAATTGCCCTTGTACTTGCTCTGTTCTTTAGCTTCTTCCTGACGGCTTGTACTCAGAAGGCAAGTGATCCAAATCAGGATAATTGGGCCAAATATCAAAAGCAGGGAAGCATTACCATTGGCTTTGACAATACCTTTGTTCCTATGGGATTTGAGGAAAAGAATGGCCAGTATGCAGGCTTTGATATTGACCTGGCCCAAGCTGTTTCCGAAAAGCTAGGAATTCAGATTAAATTTCAACCCATCGACTGGGATATGAAAGAAACCGAGCTACAAAATGGTACCATTGATGCCATCTGGAATGGCTATACAGCAACAGATGAACGGAAAGAGAAGGTTGCTTTTACCATTCCTTACATGGAAAATCAACAAGTTTTGGTCTCTAAAAAGTCTCAAAACATCCACTCAGTTCAGGATATGACTGACAAAGTTTTAGGGGCCCAGGCTGGATCTTCTGGATATTTGAATTTTGAAGGACAACCCGAACTACTCAAGAATCGAGTGAAAGACCAGAAGGCCAATCAATACCAAAGTTTCAATGAAGCCTTAATTGATTTGAAAAACGATCGGATTGATGCCTTGTTGATTGACCGGGTATATGCCAATTATTATCTCCAGTCTGAAGGAATATTAAATGACTACAATGTCTTTTCAGCTGGATTTGAAAGTGAAGCTTTTGCAGTGGGTGTTAGACCTGCTGATAAAACCTTGCTAGCTGCTCTGAATCAAGCCTTTATCTCACTATACCAAGAAGGAAAATTTCAGGAAATCAGCCAGAAATGGTTTGGGGAAGATGTAGCCACCAGTCAAGTTAAAAATCAAGAATAAGAAAAGAGATTGAGTTTTTCCTCAGTCTCTTTTTGCATTGAAAAATCCTCTGGAAAGTACCAGAGGATAAGAGCTTATACTCAATGAAAATCAAAGAGCAAACTAGGAAGCTAGCTGCAGGCTTCTCAAAACACTGTTTTGAGGTTGTGGATATAACTGACGAAGTCAGTAACCATACATACGGCAAGGAAATGCTGACGCGGTTTGAAGAGATTTTCGAAGAGTATTATTTCATTGTTGGGAAGAGCAATACATCACGGATAGTAGTTGTATCAGTGAGGAGCATGCAGAGACGGTCGATACCGATACCCAAACCACCTGTTGGTGGCATACCGTATTCAAGGGCTTCAATGTAGTCGTAGTCAATACCAGTTGCTTCATCATCACCAAGCTCTTTAGCTTTAGCTTGAGCTTCAAAACGGCTGAGCTGGTCGATTGGGTCGTTCAACTCAGTAAAGGCATTACCGTACTCCTTAGTCATGATGAAGAGCTCGAAACGGTCAGTAAAGCGTTCGTCTTCAGGATTCTTCTTCGCGAGTGGAGATACTGCTACTGGATGTCCATAGACAAAGGTTGGTTGGATCAAGGTTTCTTCGACGAACTCTTCAAAGAAGGCATTGATGATGTGACCAACTTCAGTGTAGTGTTTCTCAACTGGAACTTTCTTCTCAGCAGCGATAGCTTTAGCTTCTTCGAAAGTCATATCTTGCCAGAAATCAACACCAGTAATTTCTTTGATAGCATCCACCATGTGAACACGTTTAAATGGTTCGTTGATCTTAATTTCAGTGCCCTGGTAGTTAACTGGACCATCACCCTTAACTACCTTAGCAGCGTGTTGGATAATACCTTCCGTCAAATCCATGATATCTTGGAAGTCTGCATAAGCTTGGTAAACTTCGATAGAAGTGAATTCAGGGTTGTGAGTAGCGTCCATTCCTTCGTTACGGAAGATACGGCCAATTTCATAGACACGTTCCATACCACCAACGATAAGGCGTTTCAAGTGAAGCTCAGTCGCGATACGAAGCACCATGTCAATGTTTTGGGCATTGTGGTGAGTGATAAATGGACGAGCAGCAGCACCACCGGCTTCATTATGAAGGACAGGTGTTTCCACTTCAAGGAAGCCTTTTTGATCTAGATAACGACGGATTTCAGAGATGATTTTTGAACGAGTAACAAAACGTTCGAAGCTTTCGCGGTTAGAAATCAAGTCAAGGTAACGTTTACGATAGATGGTTTCAACGTCTGTCAAACCGTGGAATTTCTCTGGAAGTGGGCGAAGTGCTTTAGACAAGTGTGTGATGTGAGTTGCCTTGATAGAAAGTTCTCCCATATCTGTACGCATGACTTCACCTTCGACACCAAGGAAGTCACCGAGGTCTGCTTTTTTGAAGATTTCGTAGTTTTCTTCACCAACAGCATCTTTACGAACGTAGATTTGGATTTGACCTTCTCGGTCTTGAAGATGGGCAAAGCCGACTTTCCCTTTTCCACGTTTGGTTACTAAGCGTCCAGCGATAGTAGCAGTTTCATTTAATTCATGTAATTGTTCTTTATCAAGTTCTGCAAATTTGTCTTTAAGCTCTTGTGAGTTAGCAGTACGTTCAAAACGTTTTCCGAAGGGATCGATTCCTTGTTCACGGAGCGCAGCCATTTTTTCACGGCGAACGATCTGCTGGTCATTTAGTTCTTCCATATGTTCTGTAGACATGGGTTCCTCCTAATTTTACTCAAAATTTGATACGATGAGTCATTTTTTGC
Source organism: Streptococcus sp. GMD5S (assembly GCF_000298715.2). Classification (GTDB taxonomy): domain Bacteria; phylum Bacillota; class Bacilli; order Lactobacillales; family Streptococcaceae; genus Streptococcus. The sequence goes on along the minus strand of NZ_AJRG02000008.1, from coordinate 58,294 downwards.
GATACTCCCATTTTATCATAAATAGCAGAGAAATTCACGGATATTCTTTGAAAACTAAAAAGAACTTGACTATTAAGATCAAGTTCCATTATTTTCTTTGATAGGAAGTGTCATTCCATCTTTCCAGAGTGAAGATTTCAAAATCATCGGTCTCTAAAACTGTCAGACTAGCATTTGCCAAGCCTCCATCTTTGCGAAGGTGAGCCTCTTTATAGCCTAAAAGTGTACGAAGGCTAGCAGTGAGATTGGCCCCATGCCCGACAATCAGAATTCTTTCAGCCGGACTTTCTTTCAGAGATTTGATAAACTGAATGGTTCGCTGAGTCGTAGAGTAGAGAGATTCGGCTTCAAACATCCTCGTATCAAACTGAGCCAGATTAGAGCGAAAGGCCTTGATTTGTTGTGGGTAGATGGCATTGAGCGTAGCAATTTTTAATCCCTCTAGTTTGCCAAGTTGCCATTCACGTAGGTTAGGAATGCTCTTTAAAGGACAAGGGGCTAGGAGTTGACTTTGGATAATTTCAGCAGATTTAACGGCTCTGGGTAAATCACTAGAATAAATCGTATCAAAAGGAATTTCCTTAAGATACTGCCCCAGTTGTTTTAGTGTGTCAATGGACTCTGGAAGAAGGGGAGAGTCACCACTAGCACCTTGAAAACGTCCTTCAAGATTCCAGAGGGTGCGACCATGACGGACAAAATAGAGTTTCATTACTTACTTTCCTCCAAGATATCAGCAAAGTCCGCTTTTACAAAACTGGCTAAGTCTTGAGGTCGGATGATAATACTATGCCCAACTTCTCCAGCAGAGACAATCATTTGGTCCAAATCCAAAGCAGTCTGATCAATAAAAATAGGATAATTGTGTTTTTGGCGAATGCCGACGGGGTTATTAGCCCCATGAATATAGCCTGTCGTTTTTTCTAGGTCTTTTTGAGGAATCATGCTGACTTTTTTATTACCAGAAACCTTTGCTAGTTTTTTCTCAGCGAGGTGTTCTGTTATGGGAACGATTCCGATGATTGGCCCCGTTTTGTCCCCTAATAGAGCCAAGGTTTTAAAGATATGAGTTCGATCATATTCTGAAGGAAGTTCTCCCTCAAGCGCGTTGATTTGTATACCAGTATGGTCAATACCCGCCTTGGTCAAGATTTGTTCGACCAAGGTTTTTTTAATCTTAACTTTCTTTGCCATTATTTATATTTATCCTCCAATTGACTCATCCAGATACCAAGCCAAATGCCAAGCGCAAAGAAGAAGGCGACGAGAACATAGCTCACAATAGAAAGTCCAGTGTATTGGATACTTTCAGCACTTCCAGCATTTGGAATCAAAATCAAGAGGGTGCTTGACAGCACAATCCCAATAATAAAGTGATAAACACGGGAGTGGTAGTTGTTCAAGGCGTGGTCCATTAATTTTGAAAAAATGATGAGTGTTGCTCCTGCACCAATCCCAATAGGAAGGAAGGTTCCGAATAAATCAAAGGTCTTAAAGCCAGTTAGCATTGGAGCGTACAGCCCTAAAATCAAGAGTAGGTTTGACGGACTTAAACCAGGCACCAAGACACCTAGAGCTAAAAGAGCACCCGCTAAGATGAAACTAGCGAAACCAGCACTGAGAGAACCAACAACAAAATTTAGCGCGTAGAGCCCGACACCTGAAAGGATAAAGGTGGTCCAGAACCAGACTAGGTCAATCTTATCCCGATCAGATTCCCGAGTAGATTCTTTAAGGAGGCTAGGCACTGTACCGATGATAGCTCCAGCAAAACTCCATAAAACATAGACTTGGTAATTTGCTAGCAGATACTCGATTGGATAAGAAAACAAACCAATGCCTAGCAACATCCCAATTGCTACTGGAATAAAGTATAGGACATTCGCTTTAAAATCTTTAAAGGGATGAGCCAGAAAAGAAATCATTCGCTCGTAAATTCCCAAAATAGCTGCCAGAACACCACCAGAAATTCCAGGTAGGATAAATCCTAAGGCGATGACGATTCCTTTAATAACTCTTGCAATCCATGAAAACATCATAAAATCCTCAATTTCATAAAATTCTTTCTCTATCCTATCAATTATAACACAGACGAGAAGAAAATGAAAAAACAAGTGAAAAAGAGAGCAATTTTCACTTGTTTTATGGTCTTAAAAATAGTTTTCTGAAGGTTTCTTCTTTTTCCTTCAAGGTAGAAATGAGATTAATATCTAAATGATGCTCAAATCCAGCAATTCTTCCTTTTGAAGTATACTGATGGAGGTCATAGTCTAAATCTGTATTAGGCGTGGTTTCAAAGTAGCCTGAATTCGTTCCATAAGATGGAATCCAGACAGCAGAGAACTTATCTGTATTGATACTATGCTCTTGCATAAAATAAACACCGATGTAAATTCCGATATTTTTGGCGCCAAGGGCTTCTAGTTTAGCCCTAAAAGCTTCAACACCTTCATTCATATCGGACATTGTTTTTTCTTCAACATCGAGCCAATAGTAACTAGGGTTGTATGGAGAAGCAGCATTGTAGAAAACCTCAGCAGCTTTTTCCATTTCTTTCTTACTAGTACCTGCTAGATAGGCATAAACAGCAACTGGAACATTCCGTTTTTGAAATTCTGAAATATGATTTATATAGGCTTTATCGACACCATTGGCATAGGCGGCATTATTTGTTTCAGTATGCTGACCCCCATTGTGGACACGAACAATAACACCAGAAATATTTTGAGATAAGGTATCGTAGTTGATTTCCTCAGGTATTTGCCAGCCAGAGACGTCAATAATAGGTTTGTCAAGATTATGCAAGGCCTGATTTTCAACCTGGACTGCATTGGGTTTTGACTTGATAGGATGGTCTTCATAAGTTGGTCTATTGAGGATCAAAATAGCTATAAATATAGTAAATAAAGTAAAAATAATAGCTGGATGAATCTTTTTTCTCATATTTAAATAGTTTAACGTAAATAGACAAAAAAATCAAAGAAAACATCGGAAAAAGTGAATATATGGGCGTCTTCTCCCTATTTTTCTGTTTGTTTACTCCTAAGAAACTAAATTATGGTATAATATAAGGGAATTTCTAGAGAAAAGAGAAGATTATGTCAAATTATGCCATTATTTTAGCAGCGGGTAAAGGTACTCGCATGAAATCAGATCTTCCAAAGGTACTTCATAAAGTAGCTGGAATTTCGATGTTGGAACATGTTTTTCGTAGTGTTGGTGCTATTCAACCTGAAAAAACAGTTACTGTAGTTGGTCACAAGGCAGAGCTAGTTGAGCAAGTATTAGCCGGTCAGACAGACTTTGTTACCCAATCAGAACAACTAGGAACTGGGCATGCTGTCATGATGGCAGAGCCTATTCTCCAAAATCGTACAGGCCACACATTGGTTATCGCTGGAGATACTCCTCTGATTACAGGTGAAAGCTTGAAAAACCTTTTGGATTTCCATATCAATCACAAAAATGTGGCGACGATCTTGACAGCTGAAGCAGCTGATCCTTTTGGATATGGTCGTATCGTCCGCAATGATAATGCTGAAGTTCTTCGCATTGTGGAGCAGAAAGATGCCACAGACTTTGAAAAACAAATCAAGGAAATCAATACAGGAACTTATGTATTTGACAATGAACGTCTTTTTGAAGCCCTTAAAAACATCAACACCAACAATGCCCAAGGTGAGTACTATATTACTGACGTGATTGGTATTTTCCGTAATGCGGGTGAGAAGGTTGGGGCCTATACTCTCAAGGATTTTGATGAAAGCCTCGGGGTAAATGACCGTGTAGCTCTTGCGACTGCAGAAGCAGTGATGCGTCGCCGTATCAACCAAAAGCATATGGTTAATGGTGTTAGCTTTGTCAATCCTGAAGCAACTTACATCGACATTGATGTTGAGATTGCTCCCGAAGTCCAAATCGAAGCTAATGTTACCTTGAAAGGTCAAACGAAGATTGGTGCTGAGACTGTTTTGACAAACGGTACTTATGTAGTGGATAGCACTATCGGAGCTGGAGCTGTGATTACCAACTCTATGATTGAGGAAAGTACAGTTGCAGACGGCGTGACTGTTGGCCCTTATGCCCATATTCGTCCAGGTTCAAGCCTGGCTGCTCAAGTTCACATTGGAAATTTTGTTGAAGTAAAAGGATCTTCAATTGGTGAAAATACCAAGGCGGGTCATTTGACTTATATTGGAAACTGTGAAGTGGGTAGCAACGTTAATTTTGGTGCAGGAACTATTACAGTCAACTACGATGGCAAAAATAAATATAAAACTGTCATTGGCAATAATGTCTTTGTTGGCTCAAACTCAACTATTATTGCTCCTGTAGAACTTGGGGATAATTCTCTGGTTGGAGCGGGTTCAACCATTACCAAGAATGTTCCTGCTGATGCCATTGCTATCGGCCGTGGACGTCAGGTCAACAAAGATGAATATGCGACTCGCCTCCCTCATCATCCCAAGAACCAGTAGGAGTTTGTCATGGAATTTGAAGAAAAAACGATTAGTCGGAAGGAAATCTATCAAGGTCCTATTTTCAAACTAGTACAAGACCAGGTGGAACTACCAGAAGGAAAGGGTACTGCCCAACGTGACTTAATTTTTCATAATGGAGCTGTTTGTGTACTAGCTGTGACAGCCGAGGATAAAATCGTTCTCGTTAAGCAATACCGAAAGGCTATCGAGGCGGTTTCTTATGAGATTCCTGCTGGTAAACTAGAACTTGGTGAAAATGCTGATCCAATGGCGGCGGCCCTTCGTGAATTGGAAGAAGAAGTTGCCTATACTGGTAAGTTAGAACTGTTGTACGATTTCTATTCTGCGATTGGATTTTGTAACGAAAAACTAAAACTTTATCTCGCCAGAGATTTGGTTAAGGTGGAAAATCCTCGTCCACAAGATGATGATGAAACCTTGGAAGTCCTAGAAGTAAGTCTAGAGGAAGCCAAGAACCTGATCCAGTCAGGTCATATCTGTGATGCCAAGACCATTATGGCGATCCAGTACTGGGAACTACAAAAGAAATAGAGGAGCAACCCATGGGAAAACCTTTATTAACAGACGAAATGATTGAACGTGCCAACCGTGGTGAGAAAATATCAGGACCACCTCTTAAAGATGATGAGGAAACAAAGATCCTACCAACGTCTTCACAACATTTTGGTTATTCACGTTCTAGAGACCACGGTTTTAGTCAAGATACACTTACAATCGAAGTAGAACCAACGATTCATAAAAGTCGTCGCATTGAGAATACCAAGAGAAATGTTTTTAATTCGAAACTCAATCGCATCTTGTTTGCAGTTATCCTACTTTTGATTTTGTTAATTTTAGCGATGAAACTCTTGTAATTGAAAGGACTTGAAATGAAAATTGGAATCATTGCTGCCATGCCAGAAGAACTCGTATATTTGACTCAGAATTTGGAAAAACCTAAAGAAGTCCAAGTCTTAGGAAATACTTACTACACTGGCTCTGTTGGCAATACAGAAGTCGTTCTAGTTCAGAGTGGGATTGGAAAGGTCATGTCGGCTATGAGTGTAGCAGTGTTAGCTGACCATTTTCAGGTAGAAGCTATCATCAATACAGGATCAGCAGGTGCTCTTGCTGAAGGGATTGCTGTTGGTGATGTCGTGATTGCAGATAGACTAGCATACCATGATGTGGATGTGACTGCTTTTGGTTATGCTTATGGCCAAATGGCTGGTCAACCTCTGTACTTTGAATCAGATAAGAAATTTATCGCTAGGATTAAAGAAAACTTATTTCAGTTAGTGCAGACATGGCACCTAGGCTTGATTGCTACAGGAGACAGTTTTATAGCTGGAGATGATAAGATTGCTAGTATCAAATCCCACTTCCCTGATGTTTTAGCAGTTGAAATGGAAGGGGCTGCTATTGCACAAGCGGCTCAGTCTCTTAATTTACCGTTCCTAGTCATTCGTGCTATGAGTGACAATGCCAATCACGAAGCCTCTATCTCTTTTGATGAGTTTATTATCGAAGCTGGACATCGTTCTGCCCAAGTCTTACTAGCCTTTTTAAAGGCCTTGGATTAAGCGGAAATTTGACAGTTTATCTAGCTTATGATAAGATTTAAATAAAGAAAAGCTAGAAAACGTTTCAGAGGATATTATGAGTATTGAAATGACCGTCAGTGAGATTGCAGAGGTTTTAGGACTATCTCGTCAAGCAATCAACAATCGTGTCAAAGAACTTCCAGAAGAGGACACGAAAAAAAATGACAAAGGTGTAACTGTAGTTACTCGAAGTGGCTTGATCAAGCTAGAAGAAATCTACAAAAAAACGATTTTTGAAGATGAACCAGTCAGTGATGATGTCAAACAACGTGAACTGATGGAAATCTTGGTCGATGAGAAAAACGCTGAAATTCTTCGCTTGTACGAGCAGCTCAAAGCAAAAGACCGCCAGTTATCAGAAAAAGACGAACAGATGCGTATCAAAGACCGCCAGATTGCTGAAAAGGACAAACAGTTGGACCAACAGCAACAGTTAACTCTTCAAGCCATGAAGGATCAAGAAACCTTGAAACTCGAGTTGGACCAAGCAAAAGAAGAAGTCCAAGCAACCAAAAAAGGCTTTTTTGCTCGCCTTTTTGGAGGAAAATAAAGAAGCTGTTTGGGTTACTCACTAACCTAATGGCTTCTTTTATTATTTATAGTTTATTTTGGGTAGTAATTGAGGTAAATAATGGAAAAATTAAGAGATTATATCGCCTTTGATTTGGAATTCAATCAACACGAGGGGGTTACCCATTTAATTCAAGTATCAGCAGTCCATTTTCAAGATGGGCAAGAATGTGCTGCTTTTGACTCTTATGTTTATACTACAGCCCCATTGAAGAGTTTTATCAATGGTTTGACTGGAATCACAGCTGAAACCTTGAAAGATGCGCCAAAGGTAGAACAAGTTTTAAAGGACTTTCAAGCATTTGTCGGTAACTTACCTATCGTTGGTTACAATGCAGCTAAGAGTGATTTGCCTATTCTCTTGGAGCATGGCATTGATTATCGTGACCAGTATAAGGTTGATCTATATGAGGAGGCTTTTGAACGCCGTAGTTCTGATCTACACGGCATAGCCAATCTTAAATTGCAAACTGTTGCAAATTTTTTAGGCTTTCACAGGAAGTCTCATAACAGTTTAGAGGATGCCCGCATGACGGCGCGTGTTTACGAAGCTTTTTTGGAATCAGATGAAGGAAAGCTATTAATAGAAGACCAGAGTAGTTTTTCGATGAATCCTTTCGGTGGCTTAGATTTATCCCAATTTTTAGACTAGGAGTGCTTATGAAACCTGAAAAACCTAAGAAGCTAGGTTTTAGGAAGATATACTATAACCTAGATAAGATTTTATTTCTATTTTTCTTGATATTTATGATGGTTGAGTTTGTCTGGCTACCATTAAATTCATGGATTGCTGGCATCCTTCTGAGACAAACAGGTTACTTGTTTATCTCCTACAATAACTTTTGGGCGATTATACAAGGCTCGCCTTTTATCAGTTTAGCCTTTCTCATCTTAATTGCAATCAATCTCCTGGTTGCCTATTTCCAGATTTGTCTTTTGTTTATAGGAGCTCGTCACCTTCTCTATCATGAAAAGAGAACTTTAATTGAGTACAGTAGAAAAGTATTTCACCAGAGTTTTCTATTCGTTAAGCGATTGAGCTTTTGTAAGATGGCCTTTGTCTTTTTTTACATTGCTTTGCTTTTCCCGTTCATCCGTAAGATTTTAAAAATCTACTACCTCAACAAGATTATTATCCCTGATTTTATTGTGAATTATTGGGAAGGTAAGCATTGGCTGGTAGGACTGATGCTCATAGCATCTGCTTGGATCTTACTCTATATTTCCGTCCGATTTATGTTTGCCCTTCCTAAGATTCTCTTTGAAAGAAAGACCGTAAGAGAAAGTGTGAAATATAGTCTCCAAAAGACAAAGAAAAATGTCCTTTTCTTCTCTTGGCATCTCTTGCTCATTATCATTAAAACGTATCTCTTCTTCTTTGGTTTGTTAATTCCCTTGCTTTTTGCGCAAGTAGTGATGGATAGTCTAACTCAAAAAGAATCCTTGATTCTCGGTGTAATTAATTTTGTCTTGATTAAAAATTTCCATTACATGACCCTGACTTATTTCCTAGTGAAGTTTGTTTCCTTCCTGACAGGAGAGGAGTTGGAGATCATGCCAAGGCGAAAGAAAGACCATCTGATGAGATGGGGTGTCATGGGGTGTGCAAGCATCATCTTTGCCATAGAAGGCTACGTTTATCTGGAATCTCCGGATACCAATACACCTTTAGTGATTTCGCATAGAGGAGTAAGTAATAAAAACGGTGTTCAAAATACTGTGCAGTCTTTAGAAAAAACAGCTCAACTAAAACCAGATCTCATCGAAATGGATGTGCAGGAAACGAAAGACGGTCAGTTCGTGATGATGCACGATGCTAACCTCAAAAATTTAACAGGTATTAATGCTACACCGCAAGATTTGACTCTGGATGAATTAACAAATACAGATATTTACGAGAATGGTTATCAAACAAAGATTTCAAGCTTTGATGCCTATTTAGAGCGTGCAAATGCTTTAAACCAAAAATTGCTGATTGAGATTAAGACCAGTAAAAAAGATAGTCCGCAAATGATGGACCATTTCCTCGAAAAGTACGGAGCGACTATCAAGAAATATGGACACCAGATGCAATCGCTAGACTACCATGTGATTGATAAAGTGTTGACTTATGATTCTGAAATTCCAGTTTACTTTATTCTTCCCTATAACAGTATCTTCCCAAGAACCAAGGCAACTGGTTACACTATGGAGTACTCGACTTTGGATGAATACTTTGTCAATAAACTCTGGACAACTGATCAGAGACTCTATGTTTGGACCGTAAATGGTTCGGAGGCATTTGATAAAGCAGTTCGTCTCGGCGCAGATGGCATGATAACGGATGATCTTGAAATGGTCCAGTCACAAGTCACAACGGCTCAAGACGATCCGGAATATACGGAATTACTCTTAAAGAAAGCAATGGAATTCTTTGATTTCTAAGAAAAAAAGAGAAACAGATGTTTCTCTTTTTTTGTGGATTAGAAAGGCAATTTTCCAGCGAAAGCTCCTAGTTTCTTCTTAGTCGTTTCATCAATTTGTTCAAGAGCAGCGTTAATCGCTTGAACAGTCATGTCAGAAAGTGTTTCGAGATCTTCTGGATCTACAACTGCTGGGTTGAAGTCAATGCTGACAACTTTTTTGTCTCCAGTTAGGGTTGCTTGGACAAGGTCCTGAGCTGATTTTCCAACAAATTCCATGGCAGCGAGTTCTGCTTGGCTCTGTTCCATTTGTTTTTGAAGTTTTTGTGCTTGGCGCATCATGTTTTGCATGTTCATCATGGCTGTTTACAGTTTCCTTTTCTATTATTTTCCTTTTTATTTTATCAATTTTAGGTGCAAAAGTCTATTATTTGTTTAATTCATTAGATATATGAACTTTTATAATGAGTCCCTTAAACAACTTTTAAGAAATTTACTATGCACACCTGGTATTCTTTGCGAAACAAATAAATTTCATTTAAGTTTTCTTTAAGGATTCTATTATATTCTAAAGAACTCTATGTTAACCGAACGTTAAGCAGAAAATATAGAGTATAACCTAAATTTATTTCTTAATTTGTTATAGTCTTTCCAGATTTAGTAACACATTGTTCACTTTTTACCTTTAATGGTGTGTTGATTAGACTAAATGACGCTCTGTCTTTTTTTCATGATGGAGGCAGATTGTGATATAATAGATAGTAATGAGTTTTTTAGAATAAACTAAAGGAGAATATAAATGATCTATGCAGGAATCCTAGCCGGAGGAACTGGCACACGCATGGGAATCAGTAATTTACCAAAACAATTCTTGGAGTTGGGTGATCGACCTATTTTGATCCACACAATTGAAAAATTCGTCTTAGAACCAAGTATTGAAAAAATTGTAGTTGGAGTTCATGGAGACTGGGTGTCACACGCTGAGGACCTAGTTGACAAGTATCTTTCTCTCCACAAGGATCGCATCATCATTACCAAAGGTGGGGCTGATCGCAATACCAGTATCGAGAAGATTATAGAAGCCATTAATGCCTATCGTCCAATCACTCTAGAAGATATCGTGGTTACCCACGACTCTGTTCGTCCTTTTATCACACTTCGCATGATTCAGGACAATATCAAACTTGCTCAAGATCATGATGCGGTTGACACAGTAGTAGAAGCGGTTGATACCATTGTTGAAAGTACAAATGGTCAGTTTATCACGGATATTCCAAATCGTGCTCACCTCTATCAAGGTCAAACACCTCAGACATTCCGTTGCAAGGATTTCATGGATTTGTATGGTTCCCTATCTGATCAAGAAAAGGAAATCCTGACGGATGCATGTAAAATTTTTGTTATCAAAGGAAAGGATGTTGCTCTAGCTAAAGGGGAATATTCAAACCTTAAAATCACAACGGTGACAGACTTGAAAATCGCGAAAAGCATGATTGAGAAAGACTAAGGCTATGATTAATCAAATTTATCAACTGACCAAACCAAAGTTTATCAATGTAAAATATCAAGAAGAGGATATTGATCAGGAGAATCATATCCTGATTCGTCCAAATTATATGGCGGTTTGTCATGCGGATCAACGTTACTATCAAGGGAAGCGTGATCCAAAGATATTGGCTAATAAACTTCCTATGGCCATGATTCATGAGTCTTGTGGAACTGTTATTTCAGATCCGACTGGGACTTATGAAGTCGGTCAAAAGGTAGTTATGATTCCCAATCAACCGCCTATGCAGAGTGACAAGGAGTTCTACGAGAACTACATGACCGGAACCTACTTCCTATCAAGTGGTTATGATGGCTTTATGAGAGAATTTGTCTCTCTTCCAAAAGATCGTGTTGTGTCTTATAATGACATTGAGGACACAGTTGCAGCCATTACTGAGTTTGTGAGTGTTGGTATGCATGCCATGGATCGTTTCTTAAATCTTGCTCATAGCAAGAGAGAGCGCATCGCTGTTATCGGAGATGGTAGTTTGGCCTTTGTGGTTGCAAATATTATCAATTATACCTTGCCAGAAGCAGAGATTATCGTGATTGGACGCCATTGGGAAAAACTGGAACTCTTCTCTTTTGCAAAAGAGTGCTATATTACTGATAATATCCCAGAGGATTTGACCTTTGATCATGGATTTGAGTGTTGCGGTGGTGATGGTACAGGACCAGCTATCAATGACCTGATTCGCTATATTCGTCCACAGGGAACGATTCTCATGATGGGAGTGAGTGAATACAAGGTTAATATCAATACACGAGATGCTTTGGAAAAAGGATTGTTATTAGTAGGATCATCTCGCTCAGGACGCGTCGATTTTGAGAAGGCCATTCAAATGATGGAAGTTAAAAAGTTTGCAAATCGTCTGAAGAATATCCTTTATGTTGAAGAACCAGTGAGAGAAATCAAGGACATTCACCGTGTCTTTGCTACAGACCTTAATACTGCTTTCAAAACAGTATTTAAGTGGGAAGTGTAGAAGATGGAGGTTAATTGTGGAGAAACTCATCAAAGAAAAAATTTCTTCTTTACTATCTGATGAAGAGGAAGTACTCAGTGTTGAACAGTTGGGAGGCATGACCAACCAAAACTATTTGGTTAAAACAACCAACAAACAGTATATTGTGAAATTTTTTGGTAAAGGGACTGAAAAACTCATCAATCGTCAAAATGAAAAGTACAATCTTGAACTTTTAGAGGATTTAGATTTAGATGTCAAAAATTACCTCTTTGATATTGAGTCAGGGATTAAAGTAAATGAATACATCGAATCAGCAGTAACTCTTGATTCAACATCAATCAAGTCCAAGTTTGAAAAGATTGCACCAATTTTACAAACCATCCATGCTTCAGGGAAAGAATTAAGAGGAGAGTTTGCTCCTTTTGAGGAAATCAGCAAATATGAATCCTTGATTGAGGGAGCTATCCCTTATGAAAACTATGAAGCTGTAAGAAAAGATGTATTTTCACTAGAAAAGAGATTGGCTGATTTGGGTGTTGATAGAAAGTCCTGTCACATCGATTTGGTTCCAGAAAACTTCATCGAGTCACCTCAAGGTCGCTTGTATTTGATTGACTGGGAATACTCTTCCATGAATGATCCAATGTGGGATTTGGCAGCACTTTTCTTAGAGTCTGAATTTACAAAGCAAGAGGAAGATGCTTTCCTTTCCTACTATGAAAGTGACAAAACGCCTGTATCACGTGAGAAGATTCGTATCTATAAAATCTTGCAAGATACTATCTGGAGTTTGTGGACAGTGTACAAAGAAGCTCAAGGAGCTGATTTTGGAGATTACGGTATCAACCGTTACCAAAGAGCTGTCGAGGGTTTGACTTATTATGGAGGTTAGGATGAAGAATAAAAATGGTGTTTCTTTTGGTCTGCTCTCTGGTATCTTCTGGGGATTAGGTCTAACGATTAGTGCTTATATCTTTTCAATTTTTACAAATCTCTCACCTTTTGTGGTGGCTGCTGCTCATGATTTCTTGAGTATCTTTATCTTGTTAGCTTTTCTTTTGGTAAAAGAAGGAAAAGTTCGCCTCTCTATTTTCTTAAATATTCGAAATGTGAGTGTTATAATCGGAGCTTTACTAGCAGGACCAATTGGTATGCAGGCCAATCTTTATGCGGTTAAATATATCGGTAGTTCACTAGCTTCATCTGTATCAGCTATCTATCCAGCAGTTTCAGTTTTTCTAGCCTTCTTCATTTTGAAACACAAGGTTTCAAAGAATACAGTATTTGGTGTTTTCTTGATTATTGCAGCTATCATTGCTCAAACCTATAAGGTTGAACAAGTTAACTCGTTTTACATTGGGATTCTTTGTGCCCTTATCTGTGCCATTGCCTGGGGGAGCGAAAGTGTTCTCAGCTCCTATGCTATGGAAAGTGATTTAAGTGAAATTGAAGCCTTGTTAATCCGACAAGTAACCTCATTCTTGTCCTATCTTGTGATTGTGCTCTTTTCACACCATTCATTTGCAGAAGTGGCAGATGGGCAGTTACTAGGCCTCTTGCTTGTCTTTGCAGCCTTTAACATGATTTCCTACTTAGCTTATTATATCGCCATTAATCGTTTGCAACCTGCGAAAGCGACAGGTTTGAATGTGAGCTATGTAGTTTGGACTGTCTTATTTGCAGTTGTTTTCTTGGGTGCACCGCTAGATATGCTGACAATCATCACTTCACTTATTGTTATGGCTGGTGTTTATATTATTATTAAAGAATAAAGGAGATTCGTGTGAAAGCGATTATTTTAGCAGCGGGCTTAGGAACTCGTCTACGCCCTATGACTGAAAATACACCAAAAGCTTTGGTTAAGGTTAATCAAAAACCCTTGGTAGAATACCAAATTGAGTTTTTGAAAGAGAGAGGAATTGATGAGATTATCATCGTTGTCGGTTACCTCAAAGAACAATTTGACTACCTAAAAGAAAAATATGGTGTCCGTTTAGTCTTTAACGACAAGTATGCTGATTACAATAACTTTTACTCACTTTATCTAGTAAAAGAAGATTTGGCTAACAGCTACGTCATCGATGCAGATAACTATCTTTTCAAAAATATGTTTCGAAACGATCTTAAACGTTCTACCTATTTTAGCGTTTATCGTGAAGACTGTACGAACGAGTGGTTCTTGGTTTACGGTGATGACTACAAGGTTCAAGACATTATTGTTGACAGCAAGGCTGGTCGCATTCTGAGCGGAGTTTCATTCTGGGATGCACCAACTGCTGAGAAGATTGTTGGCTTTATTGACAAAGCTTACGAAAGTGGTGAATTTGTTGATCTCTACTGGGACAACATGGTTAAGGATAATATCAAAGAATTAGATGTCTATGTCGAAGAATTAGAAGGAAATAGCATCTATGAAATTGATAGTGTAAAGGACTACCATAAGTTAGAAGAGATTTTATCTACTATTGAGTAAGGAAAGAGAAGAAGGCTTGGGCCTTCTTTTTTTGTGGATTTTACAACAAGAATGTTTGATATTGATTGTATTCTTTAAATGAAACAAAAATTACAAAAAAAAGAACAAAATAAAACAAAAATTATTGACAACGATTTCATATAGTGTTATACTTATAGCATAAAAGATAATTGAAAGAAGGGAAAATGTTATGGGATTAGATCATTTCTTTGACAAAAACCTAGTGTTTTGCTTAGAAGCGAATAATCAAGAACAACTCTTTGATCAGGTAGCAAGCTTGTTGGAAGAACGAGAAATTGTCACTCCAACTTATCGTGAAGCCTTGATCACGCGTGAAAAGTCATTTCCAACTGGTTTAGATATGGAATTTCTAGGAAAGGACTTGCCAAATGTAGCGATTCCTCATACAGATATTGTTCATAATCTAGCTGAGAAAGTAGTGGTTGTTCGATTAGAAAAACCAGTAACTTTTCACAATATGATAGCTCCTGATAAGGAAGTAGAAGTATCCCTACTCTTCTTTATCATTAACAACTCAAGTTCAAGTCAAACAAATATTCTGGCTCAGTTGATGGACTTTTTCACAGGAAATGGACATCTGGAAGATCTATCAAAAATTTCCGAACCAGAAAAACTTTATGCTTACATTGCTGAAGCAACCGCTTAATCTTGTCTATTAAAATATAAAATCGGAGGAAATCCAAATGATTAAAATTCTTGCTGCCTGCGGTGCAGGTGTTAACTCAAGTCACCAAATTAAAAGTGCTCTAGAAGAAGAACTTTCAAACCGTGGTTATGATGTTCACTGTGATGCAGTCATGGTGAAAGATGTAAACGAAGACCTTATCAAGGGCTACGATATCTTTACACCAATCGCTGCAACTGACCTTGGTTTTGAACCAGGTATTCCAGTAATTGAAGCTGGCCCAATCTTGTTCCGTATTCCAGCGATGAGCGCTCCAGTATTTGACAATATTGAAGCAGCTATCAAAGAACACGGACTAAGCTAATTTATTCTTTATCTTGTTAACATTCATATAACTAAAAAAACGGGAGGAACTATTATGGATGTCATTATCGAACTAGCCAATAAGCTGTTCAAACCTATCTTGGATATGGGTGGACCAATTATCATGCTGATCATTTTGACAGTATTGGCTCTACTTTTTGGAGTGAAATTCTCCAAAGCGCTTGAAGGTGGTATTAAACTTGCCATCGCTCTTACTGGTATCGGTGCTATCATCGGTATGCTCAATGGAGCTTTCTCAGAATCACTTAAAAAATTCGTTGAAAACACTGGTATCCATTTGAACATCACTGACGTTGGTTGGGCACCACTTGCTACCATCACTTGGGGCTCTGCTTGGACACTTTACTTCTTGCTAGTAATGTTGATTGTCAACGTTGTGATGCTTGCAATGAAGAAAACGGATACACTTGACGTCGATATCTTCGATATCTGGCACTTGTCAATAACTGGTCTTTTGATTAAATGGTACGCAGATAACAATGGAGTTAGCCAAGGAGTTTCACTCTTCATCGCAACTGCAGCAGTTGTCCTTGTAGGTATTTTGAAGATCATCAACTCTGACCTGATGAAACCAACATTCGACGATCTTCTTAATGCACCAAGTTCATCACCAATGACTTCAACACACATGAACTACATGATGAACCCAGTTATCATGGTTTTGGATAAGATTTTTGAAAAATTCTTCCCAGGTCTTGATAAATATGACTTTGATGCTGCTAAATTGAACAAAAAAATCGGTTTCTGGGGATCTAAATTCTTTATCGGTTTCATCCTTGGTATTGTTATTGGTTTTATGGGGACTCCACAACCTGTTGAAGGACTTAAAGATGCTGCAAACTGGCAAGAAGTTATTAAAGGTTGGTTGTCTCTTGGTTTAACAGCCGGTGTAGCTTTGGAACTCTTCTCACTTATCGGATCTTGGTTCATCGCAGCCGTAGAACCACTTTCACAAGGTATTACAAACGTTGCTACTAAACGTCTTCAAGGACGTAAATTCAACATCGGTCTTGACTGGCCTTTCATCGCTGGTCGTGCTGAAATCTGGGCTTGTGCTAACGTACTTGCTCCAATCATGCTAGTAGAAGCTGTTCTTCTTTCAAACGTCGGTAATGGTATCTTGCCTCTTGCAGGTATCATCGCTATGGGTGTGACCCCAGCTCTCTTGGTTGTTACACGTGGTAAATTGCTCCGTATGATTATCTTCGGAACACTCTTGTTGCCTCTCTTCCTTCTTTCTGGTACTCTTATCGCACCATTTGCAACAGAACTTGCTAAAGGTGTAGGTGCCTTTCCTAAAGGTGTAGATAGTGCTCAATTGATTACTCACTCAACTCTTGAAGGACCAATTGAAAAACTATTTGGTTGGGCAATCGGTAATGCTACAACAGGTGATATCAAAGCAATCCTTGGTGCAGCAGCCTTCCTTGTATTCTATGTAGGTATCTTTGCTTGGTATAGAAAACAAATGATCAAACGTAACGAAGAATACGCAGCAAATGCTAAATAATTCGCTCCTATAAAATGTAAATTGTGAAAACTAGGTTGTTAATTTCCTACATTGGGAGTGGCAACCTAGTTTTTTATATAAAAATCTAAAAATAGTTGGAGAATATTATGGTAATTGAAATCAAATCAGACCAGTTAACGGTCCAGTTTAAAATCTTAGGTGGCGCCTTGTCGTCAATCAAGGACCGAGAAGGCATTGAGTATTTGTGGCAAGGAGATGCCACTTACTGGAGTGGACAAGCGCCAGTACTTTTTCCAATCTGTGGCTCTTTAAGAGAAGATACAGCCTTCTACAGTCATGCAGATGGAACAGAGACGAAAGGAAACATTCCTCGCCATGGTTTGGTCCGTAAAAAAGAATTTGAGTTGGTTGATCAAACAGAAAACAGCGTAACCTTTGCTATCGAAGATGATGAGAATACTTATCAAAACTATCCTTATCATTTCCGCCTTGAAATCACTTATAAGGTTACTGGCAAGACAGTTCGTACTCAATACAAGATTTTCAATAAAGAAACCAGCAAGGTCCTGCCATACTTTATTGGTGGACATCCAGGCTTTAATTGCCCTCTACTAGATGGCGAAACTTATGAAGATTACTATTTAGAGTTTGAGAAAGAAGAGACTTGCTCTGTTCCCCGTCCTTTCCCAGAAACAGGAATGTTAGACTTCCAAGATAGAAGTTTATGGTTGGATGGGCAAAAAGAATTAGACCTTAGCTATGATTTGTTTAGCACAGATGCAGTGACTTTGGATGAGTTGCAATCCAGAACAATTGCGCTTCGTTCTCGTAAGCATGAGAAGGGATTAAAAGTACACTTCCAAGAGTTCTCAAATCTCATCATTTGGTCAACTTTGAATAAGGGACCTTTCATTGCCTTTGAACCATGGTCTGGCTTATCAACTTCACTTGAAGAAGGAGATCATCTAGAAGATAAGAAGAATGTTCGTCTCTTGGAAGCTGGTCAAGTAGATCAGATTGGCTTTGATATTGAAATATTTTAGATAAAAAACCACAAAAACAAACATTTACTGTTGACTTTTTCTATAAATAGGAGTATATTATGTTTGTAAACAACAAATGATGTTTGTAACAAACAAATAATCACTTGTTATATTCTCTGTCGCAGAGAAAGTTTCTTTCTAGGAACTTGATTTCCTGGACTTGGATAAGGTGATATTCATCTCATTCAATCCAATTTGTCAATAAACTGCTAGAAAG
This sequence comes from Streptococcus sp. GMD5S, assembly GCF_000298715.2. Lineage (GTDB taxonomy): Bacteria > Bacillota > Bacilli > Lactobacillales > Streptococcaceae > Streptococcus. The sequence goes on along the minus strand of NZ_AJRG02000008.1, from coordinate 40,487 downwards.
TCTTTTGTAGGTAAACTGCTAACTATAAAAGTCTTTACTAGCCTAGAAAAATAAAAAGGAGTATACAATATGTCTATTGTTATCGGTGCAGATGCTGCAGGTTTGAGATTGAAAGAAGTAGTGAAAGACTTCTTGGAAAAAGAAAACTTCCACGTTGTGGATGTTACAGCTGAAGGTCAAGACTTTGTTGATGTGACTCTTGCTGTTGCTGCAGAAGTAAACAAAGAAGAACAAAACCTTGGTATCGTGATTGATGCTTATGGGGCTGGTCCATTCATGGTCGCAACTAAAATCAAAGGAATGGTTGCTGCAGAAGTTTCAGATGAACGTTCAGCTTATATGACTCGTGGACACAACAACTCACGTATGATCACTATGGGTGCACAACTTGTTGGTGACGAATTGGCCAAAAACATTGCTAAAGGTTTTGTTAATGGTAAATACGACGGTGGACGTCACCAGATTCGTGTTGATATGTTGAACAAAATGTGCTAATTAGATTACAGTAAGAAAGGTAAGTTAAAATGAGAATTGCAATTGGATGTGACCACATCGTAACAGATGAAAAAATGGCGGTTTCAGAATTTTTGAAATCAAAAGGATATGAAGTCATCGACTTTGGTACCTATGACCACACACGTACTCACTACCCAATCTTTGGTAAAAAAGTGGGTGAAGCTGTAACTAGCGGTCAAGCTGATCTTGGGGTATGTATCTGTGGTACTGGTGTTGGTATCAACAACGCTGTCAACAAAGTTCCAGGAGTTCGTTCTGCCTTGGTTCGTGATATGACAACAGCTCTTTATGCAAAAGAACAATTGAACGCCAATGTTATTGGTTTTGGTGGTAAAATCACTGGTGAATTGCTCATGTGCGACATCATTGAAGCTTTCATCAATGCTGAATACAAACCATCAGAAGAAAACAAAAAATTGATTGCGAAAATTGAGCACGTTGAAACTCACAATGCTCATCAAGCAGATGCAAACTTCTTTACAGAATTCCTTGAAAAATGGGATCGCGGTGAATACCACGACTAAGAGGTGACGCATGATTTTAACAGTCACAATGAATCCATCCATTGATATTTCTTATCCTTTGGATGAATTAAAAATTGACACTGTCAACCGTGTGGTGGACGTGACCAAGACAGCTGGTGGTAAAGGGCTCAATGTTACACGAGTGCTTTCAGAATTTGGTGATTCTGTTGTTGCTACCGGTTTGGTCGGTGGTAAACTTGGTGAGTTTTTAGTAGAGCATATCGATGATAAAGTAACGAAACGTTTCTTCTCCATTCAAGGAGAGACTCGTAACTGTATCGCTATTCTACACGGTGAAAACCAAACAGAAATCCTTGAAAAAGGTCCCGAAGTTCTGGAACAAGAAGGGCAAGATTTCTTGGCTCATTTCGAAAATCTCCTTGACACTGTGGAAGTAGTTGCTATCTCTGGTAGCCTGCCAGCAGGTCTTCCAGTTGACTACTATGCAAGCTTAGTAGAACTTGCTAATCGCAAAGGAAAACCAGTTGTTCTAGATTGCTCAGGTGCAGCACTTCAGGCGATTCTTGAATCACCACACAAACCAACAGTTATTAAACCAAATAACGAAGAATTGTCTCAGCTTCTTGGGAAAGAAGTTTCTGAGGATTTGGATGAATTAAAAGAAGTTCTTCAAGAGCCTTTATTTGCAGGGATTGAGTGGATTATCGTGTCACTTGGTGCAAATGGTGCTTTTGCAAAACATGGTGACACTTTCTACAAAGTAGATATTCCAAGAATTCAGGTAGTCAATCCTGTCGGATCTGGAGATTCTACTGTTGCAGGTATTTCATCAGGTCTTCTTCATAAGGAATCGGATGCAGAACTCCTCATCAAGGCAAATGTCCTTGGTATGCTTAACGCTCAAGAAAAGATGACAGGCCATGTCAATATGGCCAACTATCAAGCTTTATATGATCAATTAATAGTAAAAGAGGTATAAAATGGCTTTAACAGAACAAAAACGTGCGCGCTTAGAAAAACTTTCAGATGAAAATGGCATTATCTCAGCTCTTGCCTTTGACCAACGTGGTGCTTTGAAACGCCTCATGGCTCAATACCAAACAGAAGAGCCAACAGTGGATCAAATGGAAGAACTCAAAGTATTGGTAGCAGATGAATTGACTAAATACGCATCCTCTATGCTTCTTGACCCAGAGTATGGTCTTCCAGCTACAAAAGCGCTTGATGCCAATGCTGGTCTTCTCCTTGCTTATGAGAAAACGGGTTATGACACAACTAGCACTAAACGCTTGCCTGACTGCTTGGATGTTTGGTCTGCCAAACGCATCAAAGAACAAGGTGCAGATGCTGTCAAGTTCTTGCTTTACTATGACGTAGACAGCTCTGATGAACTCAACCAACAAAAACAAGCCTATATCGAACGCATCGGTTCAGAGTGTGTGGCAGAAGACATTCCTTTCTTCCTTGAGATCTTGGCTTACGATGAAAAGATTGCTGATGCAGGTTCAGCAGAATACGCAAAAGTGAAGCCACACAAGGTTATCGGTGCTATGAAAGTCTTCTCAGACCCACGCTTCAACATCGATGTTTTGAAAGTGGAAGTTCCAGTCAATGTGAAATACGTTGAAGGCTTTGGTGATGGAGAAGTCGTTCATACACGCGAAGAAGCAGCAGCCTTCTTCAAAGCTCAAGACGAAGCAACAAATCTTCCTTACATCTACTTGAGTGCGGGTGTATCAGCTAAACTCTTCCAAGAAACGCTTGTCTTTGCCCACGAATCAGGCGCAAACTTCAACGGTGTTCTTTGTGGACGTGCAACATGGGCTGGATCAGTTGAAGCCTACATCAAAGACGGTGAGGCAGCAGCTCGCGAATGGCTTCGCACAACTGGTTTTGAAAACATTGACGAACTCAACAAGGTTCTTCAAACAACAGCGACTTCATGGACTGAACGTGTATAAGTTTTCCCCCCCTAATCTTAGGAACATTGATCTAAATAAAAATTTTAAAAAAAGTTACATGTAAAGGTTTACAAAAAAACTGACTTGTGCTATACTTAAATCACAAGTTAATACAAGGTGAGTGTTACTAAGTAATATTAGGCATGATCACAGATGGATTAGAAATCAAAGGATTTTCTAGTTCATTTGTGGTCATTTTTTATACTCATATACCTTTAAGAGATAAAAGGAGGTTGCCATGTATCGAATTCTAAACCCAATGAATCACAACGTCTCACTTGTCAGAAATGACAAAGGAGAAGAAGTGATTGTGATTGGTAAAGGGATTGCATTTGGGAAAAAGAAGGGGGATTTGATTGCTGAAGATCAAGTTGAGAAAATCTTTCGGATGAAGACAGAAGAGTCCAGAGAAAATTTTATGGCTCTCCTCAAAGATGTTCCGCTGGATTTTATCACAGTGACTTATGAAATCATTGATAAGCTATCAAAGAAATATCATTATCCGATTCAAGAGTATCTCTACGTAACCTTGACAGATCATATTTACTGTTCTTACCAAGCTCTAGCACAAGGAAGGTACAAGGATAGTAATCTGCCAGATATTTCCACTAAGTATCCTGTCGCTTTTCAAATCGCAAAGGAAGCTTTTGAAATCTATCGTCAGAAGTTGACAGATCATTTCCCTGAGGATGAAATTATTCGGATCGCTTATCATTTCATCAATGCCGAAGGGGAGAATGAAGTTCAAGTGGTTGAGTCGATTGATAAGAGGAAAGAAATTCTCAGGAATGTTGAAGAAGTGCTAAAGGGTTATGCAATTCAACGAACCAAAGAGAATAATCATTTCTATGATCGTTTTATGATTCATTTGAATTATTTCTTGGATTATTTAGACAGATCTAGAGATGATAACCAATCACTTCTGGATATGGAAGATCATATTAAACAATCCTATCCAAAAGCGTTCGAGATTGGTTCCAAGATCTATGATGTGATTACGCAATATACGGGTCTTGATTTGTATAAAAGTGAACGAGTTTATCTAGTTCTACATATCCAACGTTTATTGTCATAAAAATTTAATTAAAAATACATAAGGAGAATTCTATCATGAATAGAGAAGAAGTAACATTGTTAGGTTTTGAAATCGTAGCCTATGCTGGCGATGCTCGTTCAAAACTATTGGAAGCCTTGAAGGCTGCTGAAGCTGGTGATTTCGCAAAAGCGGATAGCTTAGTTGAGGAAGCTGGTGGCTGTATCGCCGAGGCTCATCACGCGCAAACAAGTCTATTGACCAAGGAGGCAGCTGGTGAGGATTTGGCTTATAGCGTGACCATGATGCATGGCCAAGACCACTTGATGACTACCATTTTGTTAAAAGATTTGATGCACCATTTAATCGAACTCTATAAGAGAGGAGTTAAGTAATGAACAAACTAATTTCATTTATCGAGAAAGGAAAGCCTTTCTTTGAGAAACTGTCTCGTAATATCTATCTTCGTGCTATTCGTGATGGTTTCATTGCAGGGATGCCTGTTATTCTCTTCTCAAGTATCTTTATCTTGATTGCTTTTGTACCAAACTCATGGGGCTTTAAATGGTCTGATGAAGTTGTTAATCTCCTCATGAAACCTTATAGCTATTCAATGGGGATTCTAGCTCTCTTGGTAGCTGGTACAACAGCTAAGTCATTGACCGACTCAGTAAACCGTAGCATGGAAAAAACCAATCAAATCAACTATATGTCAACACTTTTAGCTGCGATTGTTGGTTTGTTGATGTTAGCAGCTGATCCGATTGAAGGTGGCTTTGCGACAGGTTTCCTTGGAACAAAAGGTTTGCTTTCAGCATTCCTTGCTGCCTTTGTTACTGTAACCATCTATAAGGTTTGTGTTAAGAACAACGTCACTATTCGTATGCCTGACGAAGTTCCACCAAATATCTCACAAGTCTTTAAAGATGTGATTCCATTCACTCTATCAGTGGTTTCTCTTTATGCTCTCGATTTACTAGCTCGTCATTTTGTTGGTGCAAGCGTAGCTGAATCAATCGGTAAATTCTTTGCACCGTTATTCTCTGCTGCTGATGGTTATCTAGGTATTACGATTATCTTTGGTGCCTTTGCCTTCTTCTGGTTTGTTGGTATCCATGGTCCATCTATCGTTGAACCAGCAATCGCAGCTATTACCTATGCAAATGCCGAAGTCAACTTGAACCTTCTCCAACAAGGGATGCATGCAGACAAGATCCTTACTTCAGGTACACAAATGTTTATTGTTACCATGGGTGGTACAGGTGCAACACTGGTTGTTCCATTCATGTTCATGTGGTTAACTAAATCAAAACGAAATCGTGCAATCGGACGTGCTTCAGTAGTGCCAACTTTCTTTGGTGTAAATGAACCAATCTTGTTTGGTGCACCGCTTGTATTGAACCCGATTTTCTTTATTCCATTTATCTTTGCGCCAATTGCTAACGTATGGATCTTTAAATTCTTTATTGAAACGCTTGGCATGAACTCATTTACTGCCAACCTTCCTTGGACAACACCAGGTCCTCTCGGTATTGTTCTCGGTACAAACTTCCAATTCTTGTCATTTGTACTTGCTGCTTTGTTAATTCTTGTAGACGTAGCCATTTACTATCCATTCCTCAAGGTTTATGATGAACAAATTCTTGAAGAAGAGCGTTCAGGTAAAGCCAATGATGAATTGAAAGAAAAAGTAGCAGCAAACTTCAATACTGCCAAAGCAGATGCGATTCTTGAAAAAGCTGGTGTAGAAGCAGCGCAAAACACAATTACTGAAGAAACCAATGTTCTCGTTCTCTGTGCAGGCGGAGGTACAAGTGGTCTCCTTGCAAATGCTCTAAACAAAGCAGCTGCGGAGTACAAGGTTCCTGTTAAAGCAGCAGCTGGTGGCTATGGTGCTCACCGTGAAATGTTGCCTGAGTTTGATCTGGTTATCCTTGCTCCTCAAGTTGCTTCAAACTTTGAAGACATGAAGGCCGAAACTGACAAACTTGGTATCAAACTTGCCAAGACAGAAGGTGGCCAATACATTAAACTGACTCGCGATGGAAAAGGCGCTCTTGCCTTTGTTCAAGAGCAGTTCGAAGAATAAAAGGTAAAGAGCGAAGAAGTGAGATGGAGTAATTCCTCCCAACTATATCCCCATCTCATTTCTATTTCTTGAAAGGTGAATCAAATGACAAAAACACTTCCAAAAGACTTTATTTTCGGTGGCGCAACAGCTGCCTATCAAGCAGAAGGTGCTACACATACTGATGGTAAAGGACCAGTAGCGTGGGATAAATATCTTGAAGATAACTACTGGTACACTGCTGAACCAGCCAGTGATTTCTATCACAAATACCCAGTAGACCTCAAACTTGCAGAAGAGTATGGTGTCAATGGTATCCGTATCTCAATCGCTTGGTCACGTATCTTTCCAACTGGTTATGGGAAAGTTAATGACAAGGGGGTTGAGTTCTATCATAATCTATTTGCAGAGTGCCACAAACGTCATGTTGAGCCCTTTGTAACTCTTCATCACTTTGATACGCCAGAAGCTCTACATTCAAATGGAGACTTCTTAAACCGTGAAAACATTGAACACTTTGTAGACTACGCGGCTTTCTGTTTTGAAGAGTTTCCTGAAGTTAACTTTTGGACAACCTTTAATGAAATTGGGCCGATAGGAGATGGTCAGTATTTGGTTGGGAAATTCCCTCCAGGTATCCAGTACGATCTTGCCAAAGTTTTCCAATCGCACCACAATATGATGGTGTCTCATGCACGCGCGGTAAAATTGTACAAAGAGAAAGGCTATAAAGGGGAAATTGGTGTCGTGCACGCTCTCCCAACCAAGTACCCACTTGATCCTGAAAATCCTGCAGATGTTATTGCGGCAGAGTTGGAGGACATTATCCATAATAAATTTATCTTGGATGCAACTTATCTGGGTCACTACTCTGAAAAGACCCTGGCAGGGGTAGAGGCTATCTTGGCTGCCAATGGTGGTAGCTTAGATCTTCGTGAAGAAGATTTCGAAGTATTAGAAGCTGCAAAAGACTTGAATGATTTCCTTGGAATCAATTACTATATGAGTGACTGGATGGAAGCCTTTGATGGAGAAACTGAAATCATCCACAATGGGAAGGGTGAGAAAGGAAGCTCTAAATACCAAATCAAAGGCGTTGGTCGTCGTGTAGCTCCTGATTATGTACCACGTACGGATTGGGATTGGATTATCTACCCTCAAGGTTTGTATGACCAAATCATGCGTGTGAAGAAAGATTATCCTAACTACAAGAAGATTTACATTACTGAAAATGGTCTCGGCTATAAAGATGAGTTTGTTGATAACACTGTTTACGATGATGGTCGTATTGATTACGTGAAGCAACACTTGGAAGTTTTGTCTGATGCGATTGCAGATGGAGCTAATGTAAAAGGATACTTCATCTGGTCATTGATGGATGTCTTCTCATGGTCAAACGGTTATGAAAAACGTTACGGTCTCTTCTATGTTGATTTTGAAACCCAGGAGCGTTATCCTAAGAAATCAGCTCACTGGTACAAGAAACTAGCTGAGACACAACTTATTGAATAAAATTCAACAAAAATTCCCCGCCAAAAGGCAGGGGAATTTTTATGGTTTTGATAAAAGAATGGTTGTTTGTTTCGACAAATCTTCAAATGTTTCCTGACTCAGTTTGGAATCTGAAACGATGGTATCAATCTCTGAGATATTGTAGAAAGTGTAAAAATCAAACTTATTAAACTTGCTGTGGTCTGCTAGTAAGTATTTTTTATTGGCATTGTTCAAGGCGATTCGTTGTACCTCACCCTCTTCTTCACTGAAAGTAGCAATTGCCTTATCCTTAATACCATTACAACTTACAAAAGCTTTAGAAAACTGAAGGTTGGTCAAATCCTGTAAGGTAAGTGTCCCTACAAAAGCACCAGTGATGGAGCGATAATTTCCGCCAATCAAGATCAAATCTGTTAGTTTTCGTTTGTTTAGGATTAGAAAAACTGGAAGACTGTTTGTTACAACACGAATATTATCAATTGGGAGCTCACGAGCAAAACATTCTAAGGTTGTTCCTGGCCCGATAAAAATAGTTTCACCTTCGTCAATCAAATGCCCTGCAAAACGGCTAATTTCTTGTTTTTCAGCAATCTGCAAGCCTTGTTTTTCGACGTTTGAGCGTTCGTTGTTTAAGAGAGAACCTGTACGAAGTTTTTCAGCGCCACCGTGCACACGAACCAGCAAATCCTTGTCTGCTAGTTCTTGTAAATAGCGGCGAGCTGTCATATCTGACACATCAAGACTCTCCATAATCTCTTTTACAGTAATAGTGCCTTTTGTATTTACTGCTTCTAGAATACTATCTAGTTTTTCTTGCTTTAGCATCCTTATCACCTCGATTTCTACTATTATTATCTTACCATAAAACGCTCAATCAATCAAATAGAAAAAAACAAAATAAAACAAAAACAAAAATATCATGGTTGTTTTAAACAAACCATGATATTTTGAATGATTGGTCAAATTAGTCCAAACCGTAGTTGTAATCCTCGTCTTGCATGGCTTCAACTTCACCAAGGAGGTAACCATTTCCGACTTGAGAGAAGAAGTCGTGGTTAGAAGTTCCTGTTGAAATACCGTTCATAACGATTGGATTGACATCATCAGCTGAATCAGGGAAGAGTGGATCTTGTCCTAGGTTCATAAGAGCCTTATTAGCATTGTAACGAAGGAAGGTTTTAACTTCCTCAGTCCAACCAACACCGTCATAGAGGCTTTCTGTATAGCCCTCTTCGTTCTCGTAGAGAGTGTAGAGCAGATCGTACATCCATTCTTTGAGCTTTCCTTGCTCTTCTTCAGGCAATTCGTTAAAACCAAGTTGGAATTTGTAACCAATATAAGTTCCGTGAACAGACTCATCACGAATGATCAGTTTGATGATTTCTGCAACATTGGCTAGTTTGTTGTTACCAAGATAGTAAAGCGGTGTAAAGAAACCAGAGTAGAAGAGGAAAGTTTCAAGGAAAACACTGGCAACTTTCTTTTCAAGTGGGCTACCATTGAGGTAGATTTCATTGATAATTTCCGCTTTTCTTTGTAGGTAGGGGTTAGTGTTGGTCCATTCAAAGATTTCTTCGATTTCGGCCTTGGTGTTCAAGGTTGAAAAGATAGAAGAGTAAGATTTTGCGTGGACAGATTCCATAAACTGGATGTTGTTGAAAACAGCTTCCTCATGTGGTGTACGGATGTCTGCGCGAAGTGCTTGAACTCCTGTTTCAGATTGCATGGTATCCAAAAGGGTCAAACCACCAAAGACTTTTCCAACCAAGTCTTTTTCTTTGTTTGATAGTTTTCTCCAGTCGTCTAGGTCATTTGACAAGGGGATACGCGTATCGAGCCAGAATTGCTCTGTCAGCTTTTCCCAAGTTGATTTGTCGATGACATCTTCGATGGCATTCCAGTTAATGGCTTTGTAGTAAGTTTCCATTTGAAATCTCTTTCTGTGTTTAATATTGCGAGCTCACAATTATTTCTATTTTATCATAATTCTAGAGGAGTATCGCACAAAAAGTCGGAAGCCCGACTTTTTGTTATTTCATAGTATAGATGCTTATTCCAGTCTAACACGGTGATTGAATCACTAATCTGAGAAAATGTAGTTTCCTCAAGCAAAAATTAAATCACACAGCTTTCACATTGGTTAGCACCGACTTCTCCACCATCGTCTGTAAAGGTACGGACGTAGTAGATAGACTTGATACCCTTGTTAAAGGCATAGTTACGAAGGATAGATAGGTCACGTGTCGTTTGTTTGTTTTCTTTCTTCCATTCGTAAAGACCTTTTGGAATGTCGCTACGCATGAAGAGGGTGAGTGAAAGCCCTTGGTCCACGTGCTCAGTCGCAGCAGCGTAAACATCAATCACCTTACGCATATCCATGTCGTAAGCAGAAGTGTAGTAAGGGATAGTATCTGTTGACAAACCTGCAGCAGGATAGTAGATTTTACCGATTTTCTTCTCTTGGCGTTCTTCAATGCGTTGCGTAATCGGGTGGATAGATGCAGAAACATCGTTGATGTAACTGATAGAACCATTTGGAGCTACAGCAAGGCGGTTTTGGTGATAAAGACCATCTGCTTGAACCTTTTCGCGAAGTTCAGCCCAATCAGCAGCACTTGGAATAAAGACATCTTTGAAGAGTTCTTTAACACGGTCTGATTTTGGAACAAATTCGCCTGTCACGTACTTGTCGAAGTAGCTTCCGTTAGCATAGTCTGATTTTTCAAAGTTGTGGAAGGTGATACCACGTTCACGCGCGATGTTATTAGATTCTACCAAGGTCCAGTAATTCATAAGCATAAAGTAGATGCTTGTAAATTCAACTGACTCAGCTGATCCATATTCGATCAGTTGTTGGGCAAGGTAGCTGTGAAGTCCCATGGCACCAAGACCAAAGGTGTGAGCCAAACTGTTTCCGTGGTCGATAGTAGGAACAGCTACGATGTGCGAACTATCCGTAACGAAAGTCAAAGCACGAACCATAGCGCGAATAGAACGACCAAAGTCAGGTGAAGTCATCATGTTGACCACGTTGGTTGAACCAAGGTTACATGATACGTCTGTTCCCATTTGAAGGAATTCTTGAGCATCGTTGATCAAGCTTGGTTCTTGAACTTGAAGGATCTCAGAACACAAGTTACTCATGATAATCTTTCCATCAACAGGATTAGCACGGTTGGCTGTATCAATGTTGACGACATAAGGGTAACCAGATTCTTGTTGCAATTTAGAGATTTCAGTTTCCAAATCACGCGCCTTTATTTTTGTCTTGCGGATATTTGGATTTGCGACTAATTCATCGTATTTTTCTGTGATATCGATGTAGTTGAACGGCACACCATACTCAAGTTCTACAGAGTACGGGCTGAAGAGGTACATTTCTTCATTTTTACGGGCCAATTCGTAGAATTTATCGGGTACTACAACACCGAGTGAAAGGGTCTTTACACGAACCTTTTCATCGGCATTTTCTTTCTTAGTTGAAAGGAAAGCGATGATATCTGGGTGAAAGACGTTGAGGTAGACAACCCCAGCACCTTGACGTTGCCCGAGTTGGTTTGAGTAAGAGAAGCTGTCTTCAAAAAGCTTCATAACTGGTACGACACCAGAAGCAGCACCTTCATAACCTTTGATAGGAGCTCCAGCTTCACGAAGGTTGCTGAGGGAAATTCCCACACCACCACCGATACGTGAAAGTTGGAGAGCTGAGTTGATGGAACGTCCGATAGAGTTCATGTCATCAGTTACTTGAATCAAGAAACAAGATACCAACTCTCCACGACGAGCACGACCAGCATTCAAGAAGGAAGGAGTAGCTGGTTGATAGCGTTGGTGGATGATTTCATTGGCAATATCAGTCGCAATCGCTTCATCCCCGTCAGCAAAATAAAGCGCGTTAAAGAAGACACGGTCTTCCATACTTTCAAGGTAATATTCACCGTCATTAGTCTTCAAGGCATACTGGTTGTAAAACTTATAGGCAGCCATGAATGATTTGAATTGGAAGTTTTGGTCCTTGATAAATTGATGCAATTCTTCCAAAAACTCTGGACGGTATTTCTTGAGAAATGCAGTTTCGATGTAGTTATGTTCAATAAGGTAGTTGATTTTATCAGTAATTGAATCAAAAACCATGGTATTTGGAACTACATTTTCTTTAAAGAAGGCATCCAAGGCTTCCTTATCTTTATGAAGCATGATTTGTCCATTGACAGGACGGTTGATTTCGTTATTGAGACGGAAGTAAGTTACGTCCTCAAGATGTTTTAATCCCATAAAATTTCCTTTATCTAATTACAAAAGAAAGGCCTCTAAGTTAGCCCTAGAAGCAATCTCTTCTGGATGATGTACTAAGATTATGCTAATTGTTTTAGTTTTCCTGGTTGGAAGCCTGAAAAGACTTCAGTTGGTGTTTGGATAACAGGAGCTGCGCTGAAACCGAGCTCTTTAACTTGATCGATGTACTCTGGTTGCTCGTCGAGATTGATCTCACGATAAGCGACATTGTTGCTGTCCAAGAAACGCTTGGTCATCTTACATTGGACACAGTTGTTTTTAGAATAAACGGTTACCATTTTCGTAACTCCTCTTTCAAAATAGATTACTTTCTTAGTATATCAGAAAAAAAAACTTTGTCAAACTTTTTAAACTAAATCTTGTGCTAAAAAGTTACAGTTTCAAAAACAAAGCACAAGATATAGTGTTTTGTCAGAGTGTAAAATTGGGTTTTCATTGAACTATCAAAGTTTATCAAAACAAAAAAACTATATACTGTATATTGGTAAGATAAATAGAAGATTTTCAGCAAGTTATCAGAAAGGAAAACGAAGAAAATAGCAAAAATCGTAAGAACAGGAATAAGTCTAGCTGAGACAATACTTTAATAAAATAGAAACTGTAATATTTACGAAAAAAAGAAATTTTCTACACAAGATGTCCCAATATTTTGTATTAGAATATCTAAAATATAACCAAAGTGGAAATGACAGATTATGATGTATTCATAAAAATGGATCATTGGTTAATTTTATATAGGATACTTATGAGTTTCGTATCCTTTCATAAGGAGTATATAAATACAATGTTTGAAAAAGTTCATTTTATGTGATACACTATCTGTGATTATAAGATTAAAAAATGGATATCTGAATGCTTTTGTTTGATAGAGAATGTTATCAGATTATAATTAGATTAAATGAATGAAAGAACACAGAATTAGGAGGCGCGTGGTGAAAGAAAATGATGTTATTTTAAAACGGCAATCGACTCAAATATTTTTTAAGAATGGTGATACGGATTTTTTCTTCAATTGGTTGTTAGGAATCGGTGAAATTTTTGGTTTCTCTCATGGAGAGCTTTATTATCTTGCTCAAAGATTGGGGAACTCACCAAAGCCTGATGACTGGAAAAATGTATTTTTATCGCATGTAAACTACCTTGAACAAGAAGCAAGTAATTCAGGATTGAGTGAACAAACAAAGGCGCAGTATTATCTTGCACAGACCTACTCACTTCGCTCGGCAATCCAATTTACCGATCCATTTTCTGAAGAGTATTTACCGACCGTTCGTCAAATGGAGAAGGTGTTTTCTAGTGCAATTCATTCACTAGGTGCACCGATTGAAAAATTAACTATTCCCTATCAGGGTTCTTACTTGCCTGGTTATTATCTTCATAGCGACGATAATTGCCCAACGATAATCATGATTGGTGGAGGTGATACTTATCGCGAAGATTTATTTTACTTTGCAGGATATCCTGGATGGATACGAAATTATAATGTTTTAATGGTTGATCTTCCTGGTCAAGGGAGCAATCCTAGTAGAGGGCTGGTCTTTGATGTGGATGCTTCTATTCCAATTTCATTATGCATAGACTGGTTGGAAAATAGAAATCCTAAACTAAATTATTTAGCTATTTATGGTGTCAGCGGAGGGGGATATTTTACTGCACAAGCTGTCGAAAAGGATCCAAGAATTCATGCTTGGATTGCTAGTACCCCTATTTACGACGTTGCAGAACTTTTCAGAAAAGAATTTGGATCAAGTTTGAAAGCACCTAGTTGGTTAATAAATGCCATTTTAAAATTAGCTGGAAATTGGAATGAATCAGCAAATTTAAATCTTAAAAAGTATGCATGGCAGTTTGGTACTTCTGATTTTAAGAGTGCTATTGATGATGTATTTAACCATGCAAAGATTGTGGATTACCAAAAAATTCAATGCCCATGCCTTTTTATCATGGGAAAGGGTGAGGGTGCTGAACTGCAGCATCAAACTAAGGTGATTTATGAAGAACTTAAATCTAAAAATCAACAAACTAAACTTCAAGTATTTGAGGCGGAAAGTGGTGCGGACGCTCATTGCCAAGTCAATAATCTAAGACTCGCCCATAATGTCGTTTTTGATTGGTTGGATACTTTATTTGAATGGAATCAATCAAAGTTTTAGTTCTACTTATACCACTTAGATATATCTACCTTTTTACTGTTAGGGGCTACAAACTTATTTTACTTTAAGTAGCAAATTGGATAAATTCTCTACTGTTGATGGTAAGAGTAGGTTTTAGAATTTCAGGATTTGATGAAGTCTTTTCAAATAATGGATTTACTGAGTTATATTAATTATAGTTAAATAGTATTATTTCATTATTTACTAGGATTGTCCTCTGATTGGTATTAAGGGAAAATAGCTTTGAAAATTGAATTTTGATGATGACATTCTTTGAACAATTAGTGTTTAGATATGCTATTTAGTTACTAGAGTGCTCATTTAATAGAAAAAGAAGTAATTTCATTTTCAGTAAAAGTCCATAAAATACTTGAAAAATTATCTAGAAGGTGATATAATACAGTCTTGTAAGGGTTATCACATATAACTCAAAAAAGAAATAACTAAAGGAGAGTCAAACTATGGCTTCTAAAGATTTCCACGTAGTGGCAGAAACAGGTATTCACGCGCGTCCAGCAACATTGTTGGTTCAAACAGCTAGCAAATTTGCTTCAGATATCACTCTTGAATACAAAGGTAAATCAGTAAATCTTAAATCTATCATGGGTGTTATGAGTCTTGGTGTTGGCCAAGGTGCTGACGTTACAATTTCAGCTGAAGGTGCAGATGCTGACGACGCAATCGCTGCTATCACTGAAACTATGGAAAAAGAAGGATTGGCATAAGGAAAATGACAGAAATGCTTAAAGGAATCGCAGCATCTGATGGTGTTGCAGTTGCAAAAGCATATCTACTCGTTCAACCGGATTTGTCATTTGAGACTATTACAGTCGAAGATACAAACGCAGAAGAAGCTCGCCTTGATGCCGCTCTACAAGCATCACAAGACGAGCTTTCTGTTATTCGCGAGAAAGCAGTAGGTACGCTCGGTGAAGAAGCAGCTCAAGTTTTTGACGCTCACTTAATGGTGCTTGCTGATCCTGAAATGATCAGCCAAATTAAAGAAACTATCCGTGCGAAGAAAGTGAATGCAGAAGCAGGTCTGAAAGAAGTAACAGACATGTTTATCACTATCTTTGAAGGAATGGAAGACAACCCATACATGCAAGAACGCGCAGCGGATATCCGCGACGTGACAAAACGTGTATTGGCAAACCTCCTTGGTAAAAAATTGCCAAACCCAGCTTCTATCAATGAAGAAGTAATCGTGATTGCGCATGACTTGACTCCTTCAGATACAGCTCAGTTGGACAAAAACTTTGTAAAAGCTTTTGTAACCAACATTGGTGGACGTACAAGCCACTCAGCTATCATGGCGCGTACGCTTGAAATTGCAGCAGTATTGGGTACAAACAATATCACTGAAATCGTTAAAGATGGTGACATTCTTGCCGTTAACGGTATCACAGGTGAAGTTATTATCAACCCAACTGATGAGCAGGCGGCTGAATTCAAGGCTGCTGGTGAAGCTTATGCGAAACAAAAAGCTGAATGGGCTCTCTTGAAAGATGCTAAAACAGTAACTGCTGATGGCAAACACTTTGAATTGGCTGCCAACATCGGTACTCCAAAAGACGTTGAAGGTGTCAATGACAACGGTGCTGAAGCTGTTGGTCTTTACCGTACAGAGTTCTTGTACATGGATTCTCAAGACTTCCCAACAGAAGACGAGCAATACGAAGCTTACAAGGCTGTACTTGAAGGAATGAACGGTAAACCTGTTGTCGTTCGTACAATGGATATCGGTGGAGATAAGGAACTTCCTTACTTCGATATGCCTCACGAAATGAACCCATTCCTTGGATTCCGTGCCCTTCGTATCTCTATCTCTGAGACTGGAGATGCTATGTTCCGCACACAAATCCGTGCCCTTCTTCGTGCGTCTGTTCACGGTCAATTGCGTATCATGTTCCCAATGGTTGCGCTCTTGAAAGAATTCCGTGCAGCGAAAGCAGTCTTTGACGAAGAAAAAGCAAACCTTCTTGCTGAAGGTGTTGCAGTTGCGGATAATATCCAAGTTGGTATCATGATCGAAATCCCAGCAGCAGCAATGCTTGCAGACCAATTTGCTAAAGAAGTTGACTTCTTCTCAATTGGTACAAACGACTTGATCCAATACACAATGGCAGCAGACCGTATGAACGAACAAGTTTCATACCTTTACCAACCATACAACCCATCAATCCTTCGTTTGATTAACAACGTTATCAAAGCAGCTCACGCTGAAGGTAAATGGGCAGGTATGTGTGGTGAGATGGCTGGTGACCAACAGGCTGTTCCACTTCTTGTCGGAATGGGCTTGGATGAGTTCTCTATGTCAGCAACATCTGTACTTCGTACACGTAGCTTGATGAAGAAACTCGATACAGTTAAGATGGAAGAGTACGCAAACCGTGCACTTACAGAATGCTCAACAATGGAAGAAGTTCTTGAACTTCAAAAAGAATACGTTAATTTTGATTAATCAAAAAATCCTTGCAACCCAGTTGCAGGGATTTTTTTTAAGAACTTTCAAGAAAATCTTTCTTATATAAACTCCATTCTAGAGAAAGTAGCGGTGAAGAACAAAAAATACTTAACTGGTTCATAAAATTCTTGACAAGTTGCAAATTTAGGAGTAAACTATTAACCAGTTAAGTAATAGAGAGGAGTTTCTGCAATTTAGAAATGAATTGCAAATAGAAATATTAAAAAAGAAAGAGAGTTTCGATGAAAATTAATAAAAAATACCTTGCTGGTTCTGCGGCAGCTTTAATTTTAAGTGTCTGTTCTTATGAATTGGGACTGTATCAAGCTAGAACGGTCAAGGAAAATAACCGTGTTTCCTATATAGATGGAAAACAGGCTGCGCAAAAAACAGAGAATTTGACACCTGATGAAGTCAGTAAAAAAGAAGGTATTAATGCCGAGCAAATCGTCATCAAGATAACAGACCAAGGCTATGTCACTTCACATGGTGACCACTATCATTACTATAATGGCAAAGTCCCTTATGATGCTATCATCAGTGAAGAGTTGCTGATGAAGGATCCAAACTACCAGCTCAAGGACGAGGATATTATCAGTGAAATCAAGGGTGGTTATGTGATCAAGGTAGATGGAAAATACTATGTTTACCTTAAGGATTCAACCCATGCGGATAATGTCCGTACGAAAGAAGAAATCAATCGGCAAAAACAAGAACATAGTCAGCATCGTGAAAGAGGGACTTCAGCAAACGATGGTGCGGTAGCCTTGGCACGTTCACAGGGACGCTACACCACAGATGATGGTTACATCTTTAATGCATCCGATATCATTGAAGATACTGGTGATGCTTATATCGTTCCTCATGGCGACCATTACCATTACATTCCTAAGAGTGAGTTATCAGCCAGCGAATTGGCTGCTGCAGAAGCCTTTCTATCTGGTAGAAGTGGCCAATCAAAGGCGCCTACTTATCGCCGTACCAATAACAACAGTGCTAGCAGCGATGTAGATAGATGGAGCCCATCCTATAATAACCAAGGCAGTGGCTATACGAACACGAACACATCTAACAACAGTAGTGACGATAGTCAAGCAAGTCAAAGTGATGAGGATATTGATAGCCTTCTGAAACAACTTTACGCCTTGCCGCTCAGCCAACGACACGTAGAATCTGATGGCCTTGTCTTCGACCCAGCACAGATTACAAGTCGAACAGCTAGAGGAGTTGCTGTGCCTCATGGGAACCATTACCATTTCATCCCCTATTCACAGATGTCTGAATTGGAAGAACGAATCGCTCGCATCATCCCACTTCGCTATCGTTCGAACCATTGGGTGCCGGATTCAAGACCAGAACAACCGACTCCGGAACCTAGTCCAAGCCCGCAACCTGCACCAAATCCTCAACCAACTCCAAGCAATCCAATTGATGAAAAATTAGTTAAACAGGCTATTCGAAAAGTAGCTGACGGCTATGTCTTTGAGGAGAATGGAACCTCACGTTATATTCCTGCCAAGAAGCTTTCAGCAGAAACAGCAGCAGCAATTGATAGTAAACTAGCCAAGCAAGAAAGTTTGTCTCATAAACTCGGAGCTAAGAAAACCAATCTCCCATCTGGTGATCGAGGATTTTACAATAAGGCTTATGATTTACTAGCAAGAATTTATCAGGACTTACTTGATAATAAAGGTCGTAAAGTTGATTTTGACGCTTTGGATAAACTGTTGGAACGTTTAAATGATGAAAGCAGTGATAAAGTTAAGTTGGTCGAAGATATACTTGCATTTCTAGCACCGATTCGTCATCCAGAACGTCTAGGAAAACCAAATGCGCAAATTGCCTACACTGATGATGAGATTCAGGTAGCCAAGTTGGCAGGCAAGTATACAACAGAAGATGGCTATATCTTTGATCCCCGTGATATCACCAGTGATGAGGGGGATGCCTATGTAACTCCACATATGACCCATAGTCATTGGATTAAGAAAGATAGTTTGTCTGAAGCCGAAAGAGCGGCAGCCCAGGCTTATGCTAAAGAGAAAGGTTTAACACCTCCTTCGACAGGAAATACAGAGACTAAAGGAGCAGAAGCTATCTACAACCGCGTGAAAGCAGCTAAGAAGGTGCCTCTTGATCGTATGCCTTACAATCTCCAACATACCGTGGAAGTTAAAAACGGTAGTTTAATCATTCCTCATTATGATCATTACCATAACATCAAATTTGAGTGGTTTGACGAAGGACTTTATGAGGCACCTAAGGGGTATAGTCTAGAAGATCTCTTTGCGACTGTGAAGTACTATGTCGAACATCCAAACGAACGTCCGCATTCAGATAGTGGTTGGGGAAATGCAAGTGACCATGTTCAAAGAAACCAAAATGGTCAAGCTGATAACAATCATACGGATAAACCATCAGTAGAGAAACCTCGGGCAGACAAACCTGAGGAAGAAAAGCCGCGCGAAGAGAAGCCTCAAAGTGAGAAACCAGAATCTCCAAAACCAACTGAGGAGCCGGAAGAAGAATTACCAGAGGAACCAGAAGAACCTCAGGTCGAGACTGAAAAGGTTGAAGCGAAGTTGAGAGAGGCTGAAGAGCTACTTGCAAAGATCCAAGACCCCATTATCAAGTCCAATGCCAAAGAAACTCTCACTGGCTTAAAAAATAACCTGCTATTTGGTGCTCAGGATAACAATACCATTATGGCTGAAGCTGAAAAGTTGTTGGCTTTATTAAAGGAGAGCAAGTAAAGGTAGAAGCATTTTCTAGATCCTAAAAACAGGATAGGAGAACTAGAAAAGTTAAAATCGAAAATGAGAATAGAATGTAAGTTCTAGTTCTCATTTTTTTCATGAAAATGTGAAAAATATCTTGACATATAGTGTAAATAAAGATAAACTATTTACTAGTTAATTAAATGGTTAAATACTAGTTAAGGAGTAATGATGAAAAAAAGAACAATTCTACTATTAATGGCAAGTCTGTTGATTCTTGTCTTAGGAGCATGTAGCCAAAAAGAAAAACAAGAATCAAAAGGGATGAAGATTGTCACAAGTTTTTACCCAATCTATGCCATGGTCAAAGAGGTATCAGGTGACTTGAATGATGTACGGATGATTCAGTCAAGTAGTGGGATTCACTCCTTTGAACCATCAGCAAATGACATTGCTGCCATTTATGATGCGGATGTCTTTGTCTATCACTCTCATACGCTCGAATCTTGGGCTGGAAGTCTAGATCCTAACTTGAAAAATTCAAAAGTTAAGGTTTTAGAAGCTTCTGAAGGGATGACGTTGGAGCGTGTACCGGGCTTAGAAGATGTAGAAGCTGGTGACGGCATCGATGAAAAAACACTCTACGACCCTCACACTTGGTTAGATCCAGAAAAAGCAGGTGAAGAAGCTCAGATTATCGCTGACAAACTTTCGGAGATTGATAGTTCTAATAAGGAAACGTATCAAAAGAATGCTAAAAACTTTATCGCTAAAGCCCAAGAATTGACTAAGAAGTACCAGCCTATTTTTGAAAAAGCGAGTCAAAAGACCTTTGTTACACAACACACAGCCTTTTCTTATCTCGCTAAACGCTTTGGTTTGAAACAACTTGGTATAGCAGGGATTTCCCCTGAACAAGAACCAAGTCCGAGACAACTAACAGAAATTCAGGAATTCGTTAAGACCTATAAGGTTAAAACCATCTTTACTGAGAGCAATGCTTCTTCTAAAGTCGCTGAGACCTTGGTCAAATCAACAGGAGTTAGCCTAAAGACACTCAATCCTTTAGAAGCAGATCCTGAAAATGACAAAACTTACTTAGAAAATCTAGAAGAAAACATGAATGTTCTTGCAGAAGAATTAAAATGAGGAGATGATGAAAATGAAGAAGAAATACCTTGCAGCAGGATCGGCTCTTGTCCTTTCCCTAAGCCTTTGCATCTATGCATTGAACCAACACCAGGTAGAAGGAAACAAAGATAATAACCGTGTGTCTTATGTCGATGGGAAGCAAGATTCTCAAAAAACAGAGACCCAGACACCAGATCAAGTTAGCAAAAAAGAAGATATTCAGGCTGAACAAATTGTCGTGAAAATCACCGATCAAGGTTATGTGACTTCACATGGTGATCATTTCCATTATTACAATGGTAAAGTTCCTTTTGACGCGATTTTCAGCGAAGAACTGTTGATGAAAGATGCCAATTATCAACTGAAAGACGCTGATATTGTCAACGAAATCAAAGGTGGCTACATTATCAAGGTTGATGGTAAGTATTATGTCTACCTTAAAGATGCGGCTCATGCTGATAATATTCGTACGAAGGACGAAATTGAACGCCAAAAACAAGGTCATACTCACGATGCACCAACTTCTAACAGTGCAGTGACACTTGCGCGATCACAAGGCCGTTATACTACCGACGATGGCTACATCTTTAATCCATCTGATATTATAGAGGATACTGGTGATGCTTATATCGTTCCTCATGGTGGACATTACCACTACATTCCAAAGAGTTCCTTGTCTGCTAGCGAATTAGCTGCTGCTCAAGCTTACCTTTCTGGAACTAGAAAACAACCGACTGTGACGGACTATCGTCCTAGTCCAAACGCAACTGGTCAAACTACCAACCCAAGTCAACAGGCTGAAACACCAAGTAATCAAGCTGAGAGTCTTCAAAGTCTATTGCAGCAACTCTATGCTCTTCCAAGTAGTCAACGTTATGCTGAATCAGATGGCTTGATTTTTGACCCTGCTAAGATTTCGAGCAGAACACCAAGTGGCGTAGCGATTCCACACGGAAATCACTATCATTTCATCCCATATACAAAACTTTCTGCCTTGGAAGAAAAGATTGCACGTATGATTCCTTTATCTAGCGACAGTGGGAAGCCAACACCTTTGGAAAATCCAAGCAAACCAGCAGAACATCCAGCTCAACCAGATCATCATCATGACCAAGACGGTGACCATGGAAGTCAGGATACCAACCATGAAGACCATGACCATGATGGAGAGGAGCATGACCACCACCACGGTGAAGAACATGATCATGGTTTTGCAGCTGACCGTGTTATTAGTGAAGATGAGCAAGGTTTTGTAGTTTCTCATGGAGATCACGCTCATTATTTCTTTAAGAAGGACTTGACTGCAGCCCAAATCAAAGCTGCCCAAGATCACTTGAAAGAAAATCATCAGTCTCAGCACGTTCAACCACTTGCAAAGACTGTGGAAAGTTTCTCAAGAGATGCTAGCGATGAAGAAAAAATCAAGTATATCTCACAGACCTACGGGGTTCCGCTCGAAGCGATTCGTATTTCAAACGGCTTCTTTGTCTTTGGAAATCCGGATCAAGCCTATGATCCAACCCATATCCATCCTTATGCTGTTCGAAAAGAACATGTTCGTATTCCTCTCCAAACTGGAAATCCAGAACTGGATTTCCTAAATGAACTTTATACGACTGCCCTACGTGATGGGGTGTCTCCTTATAGTTTGCAAGTAGAGAATGGTAGCTTTGTGATTCCTCACGGTGATCACAATCACTACATTAAGGTTCAGACAAATGGCTATGAAGTAGCTTTGAAAAATAAGATTCCGGCCCTACAATCGACCTATCAACCTGGAGCATTTGATGAACAAACAGTTCTATCTAAGGTGGATCAACTTTTAGCAGATAGCAGAAGTCTCTACAAAGACCAGCCAATCATGCAGAGACGGGTTGAACTTGCTTTGGGGCAGTTCACCGAAAATATGAAAAAATTGGCAACAAACTCAACTGCTGGATACCTAGCAGCATTGGATCTCTTTAATAAACAGTATATCCATGTGGACCAAAATGTGGCACCGGTTGAAACTTCACCTTTAGATAAGAAGTACCAAGCTCTAGTAGATAAGATCAATACATTGGATACAGATACTTATGGCTTGCCTAAGAAAGATCTTTTGGTACATTTGCAGGAAGCAAAACTAGCACAGGATGAGACAGAGTTGGCTGTCATTGAAGCGAAACTGCAGGCCTTGCAAGATTTCCGAGATCGGACAGGGGTTACAACAGTAGAGTACATCAAGTACTTCTACGAACATGTGTCTGATGGTCGTTTGAGAGAAGAACTTCGGAACCGTGTTGCCAAGTTGACATGGGAACTTTACCAGTCACAATCTTTCCTCAAAGCAACCGACTTGAACAAGTTATTCCCAACTATTTACCAAACTAAGTTAGAAGTAGAAGAAGCTCTCAAAGAAGAACCCGTTTCTACAAAAGTTGGTAAGACTATTCTAGATACGGAAAAAGTAGATAGTCAAACTGCTAAGACCGCCATCTATGAATTCCTAAAAGAACTCTACGGTGATTTTATGCCAGAAGAGCGGGTTAGTCATGTTAAGAAGGAAGAAGTGGATGCTCTCCTAACTAAAGCTGCCCAACTCCTAGCACGTGTCAAAGAAGATGGTGTCAAACAATCCCTAGCTGAAGAAGCAGCTAATATCAAAGCGGCTACTGAAAAGGAAAATGCAGACCTTGACGAAGCTAAAACACAACTTGAGGATCTTTTAAATCGTATTGCAGCGACTATCCAACGAGAGAAAAAAGAAGCAGAACAAGATCCACAAACGGTGATTATCTACCAAAAACTCTATAATATCTTGCTCTCTCTTCACAAGTACTTAGAGGATAACAAAGGATCTGATGCTGACTTTGAACGTGTCGATGCCCTTTTTGATCAACTCGCAGCTAAAAGTAGTGATAAAGAAGGTCTCCTCACTCTAGCTAAAGAAATCATTAGCTTGAACCAAGAACTTCGTTCAAAAGCAAGTGAAACTGACAGTCAATCTAAGTCTGAGAAAGGCAGTGAAACAACTGCTTCTCAATCAAGCGAAAAGCAAGAGAAAAGTGAGACTGAGCCAAGTGCTCAACCAAACGAATAAAAAGAAAGACGAAGTAGCTGAGCTACCTCGTCTTTTTTAGTCTTTATAAGCTACAATACCAATGATGGTATCCACCGCACGCTCCATGGTCTGAAGACTGACGTATTCAAAACGTCCATGCATGTTTTCACCACCAGCAAAGATATTAGGAGTTGGGATCCCCATAAAGGAAATCTTAGACCCATCTGTTCCACCACGAATCGGTTCGATAATTGGCGCGATCCCTAAATCTTCCATAACAGCTTTAGCAATGGTAACGGGTGTCATGTCTTTCTCGATGACTTCTTTCATATTGTAGTACTGGTCTGTCAGAGTCAAGCTAACGCGATCATTCCCAAGCTCTTGATTCATCTTGTCAGCGATGGCTTGCATAGCTGCTTTACGAGCTTCAAAGGCATCTTTTTCAAAGTCACGGATGATGTAGCTTGCACGCGCCTCCTCGACACTACCTGTCACATCCATAAGATGATAGAAACCTTGATAACCATCTGTCAATTCAGGTCGGTCATTCTCTGGAAGTTGATTATGAAAATCAATCGCTAGCTGAAGGGCATTGACCATCTGTCCTTTAGCAGTACCAGGGTGAACATTGCGCCCTTGGAAATGAAGCTCAGCAGCAGCTGCTGAGAAAGTTTCATACTGAAGCTCACCTAGCGGACCACCATCAACAGTATAGGCAAAGTCAACGTTAAAGTCTTCAGCATCAAATTTGTTAGCTCCAACACCGATTTCTTCATCTGGTCCAAAACCAACTCGAATCTCACAGTGTTTGATTTCGGGATGAGCAGTCAGATATTCAATAGCAGTCATAATTTCAGCAATCCCTGACTTGTCATCAGCACCCAGCAAGGTCGTGCCATCAGTTGTGATAAGCGTTTGGCCTGGATATTTCTCAAGGCTCTTGAAATCAGCAGGATCGAGTTTAAATCCAGAATCACCCAAGTCGATAACTCCACCATCGTAATTTTCAATGACTTGCGGATTAACTCCCTCAGCATTAAAATCAGCAGTATCCATGTGGGAGATGAAGCCAATCTTGCGTGTAAGGCTGGGATCATTAGCTGGTAAGGTACCAATAGCAAAACCATTTGGAAGGTAGTAGACGTTTTGCAGACCGACACGTTTCATTTCAGGAATAAGAACATTGGTCGCAAAATCTACCTGGCTTTGCGTACTTGGAGTAGTAGTAGAGTGTTCATCAGAACGCGTATTGACCTTAACGTAGGTCAAGAAACGATCTAAAAGGTTCGGATAAGTCATAAAAACTCCTTTAACAATCATAAAATAGAATGCAAACTTCGGAAAAACCTTATTCTGAAAATTTCATGAATTTTGAAAAAATATAATAATTCAAATTCAATAGACTTTCAAATGAAATTTTGGATATTCTAGAATAAAATATATGCATTGATATTTTATGAGATTTTTTTATTCTTTTTTCATTTTACCATAGAATAGTTTGAAAGACAAAGAAGAATCATACTCTTTTATTAATTAACATAATATAAAATTAATCATATTAATTGACACTGCGTGAACTTTATTGTACAATTATCTTGTAAATGTCCTAGATTGATATAGTAACAATATTAGTACATTCTAGTTAAGGAGAATAAAATGAACATTCGCTTCGATTTTAAGAAAGTTCAAATTATTGCACGCCGTTTAGTTACACTGTTAGCTATTCTCTTTTTGTGTGCTCCGATAAGTCTGTTAAATGCTGATTCTACTACAGAACCTCAGACAACCCTTCATAAAACAATTACTCCGATATCAGGACAGGATGACAAGTATGAGTTGTCATTGGATATCACGTCCAAACTGGGAACGGAGACCCAAACGGATCCCTTGGATGTTGTTTTAGTAGCAGACCTCTCAGGAAGTATGCAGAATCAGGATGTCCAATCTTTTGATGGACGGACGATCAGTCGGATTGACGCATTGAAAAATACTCTAAAAGGAACAAATGGTCGTAAGGGCTTAATTGATACCATTCTATCCAATTCTAATAACCGTTTATCTATGGTAGGATTTGGTGGGAAAATAGATAACCAACGTTACAATAGTTATTATCAATGGCCAGCTTGGGCGGGGTACTTTTCTGGTATTTCCTCTCATGATGATGCTAAGACAGTATTAAACTGGAGCAATGATGTTCAAGGAGCCAAAAGAATGGTTTCTAGAATGTCTGTTGATAATAGTGGTGATTCGATTGGTTACGAAGGAGGAATAGGTACAGGTACAAATATTGGAGCAGGACTTCAGTCAGCAACAGAATTACTTCAGTCAGCCAGATCAAGTGCAAAAAAGGTTGTTATTCTTTTGTCAGATGGTTTTGCGAACATGTACTACGATACTAGAGGTTATACGATCTACAATTGGAGCAATAATGATGGTGTAACAGAAATAGCTCCATCGTGGTATCAAACCAATCTAAACACGTTTACTGAAACAGTTTCTGGTTATCTTGCTCCCAAGATTGATGGATTTTATTCTATCAAATTCCGCTACTCTAATAGTACAGATAGTATTTCTAAACTAAAAGAGTACATTGGTAGTTATAATTCTTCCATTCCAAACGAAATATTATCCGCTAACAATGAAAGGGAATTGAGAGAACAATTTAAGGAAATCACCAAGAAAATCCTTCCCCTAGGTGTTCACCATGTGACCATCAAGGATGTTTTGTCCAAATATGTTCAACTTCTTCCCGATAACAGTTCAAATATTCGAGTTGTAAAAATCGAAAACGATAAAGAGGAAACCTTGGGATCAGATAAGGTTACGCTGGAAACAAGGAAGAATGAAAATGGTCTGGTCGAAGTAACAGCAAAATTTAATCCTAACTACATTCTTGATGATGGTGTGAAGTACGCCCTCAAATTTACTGTTACATCAAGTCAAGATGCCTTAGATGCCATTGCTGGTGATAAAAAACTAGAGGCCGGTGATGCTGAAGGTTCTGATGTCAATAAACTCTACTCCAATAAAGGTGCCAGTGTCACCTATTCCTATGGAATAGGCACCTACCAAACCAAGACCAAAGAATACTCTGACAACCCAACCTTTAAGCCTTCAGATCCATTAACGGTACCAGTGGAAGTTGAATGGCAAGGTGTGACGGGTGCGAGAACTGTTATTACAGCTGATCAACCGAGTAATGTTGAACTGAAACTGGTTCAAAAGAACAAGAACAGAGGTTCTGACAATCAAGAATATCGAAAGACCAATGTGAATGTTAGAAAAAACGTATCTAATGAAACGAGGAACTTTGAAAAAGTTGCCAAAGGATATCAATACGATTTAATTGCACCGGACGTCCCAGCCTTTACCAAAGAAATAAAAAATGTTGGTACAGAAACTAAACCATCCTTTAAGGTAATCTATAAACAATTGCCAAGTCTGACGATTAAGAAAGTGTTGGAAGCTGAAAGTAACTTGAACAAAGAGTTTAGAATTAAGGTAAAACTAACCTCTCCTGATTCTACGCCATTGAATGGAACTTTTGGCGAGATAACTGTTGTAAATGGAGAAGCGGAGATCCGTGTCGAAAAACGAAAACGTTGGAAAGGTATTCTAAGCTATCTTCCTCGAGGAACCCATTACAAAGTTGAAGAAGAAGCGGCATCAACGAACGGTTACCACGTTACATATGAGAATCAAGAGGGCGATCTGAATAAAGACGAGACCAGCACTGTTACGAATCACAAGCTTCCAAGTTTATCAGTCACAAAAAAAGTTACAGGCGTATTTGCCAACTTATTAAAATCCTTCAAGATTACCATTAACATCAGGGATGCTCAGAACAGTCCACTGAATGGAACCTATACTGCAACGGTGAATAATAAAAGAACCCCTCTGCAATTTACGAATGGTCGAGCGTCTATAGATCTCAGTAAAGACCAAACCATAAAAATTGATGGACTTCCACTCGATAGTCACTACACTATTGAAGAGGAATCAAACTCTTCTCGTGGATATCAGGTATCTTATGAAAATCAAGAAGGCAAACTGGATGGGGATAAGTCCGCGACAGTCACGAATAATAAGAATAGCGTGCCTGAAACCGGAGTTGACTTCCTCAGCAGTACACTCGTGTTAGGAATAATCCTTCCTCTAGGGGGAATCTTCTTTACAATCCTACTCGGATATCTAGTGGTACATAGGAGAAAATAATGCTACTTAAAAAGAAACATAAGAAAACAGTAACACAAGTCAATCGGGATAAGTCTCCGCCGAGTGTATGGGGAGATATCCTCTACTTAGTCAGTAAGCTTCTGATGGTTGGGTTTGTACTGGCCACCCTTTACTTTTTTGTCTTTGGACTATTGAGATACAATGACGATGGCATGAAGCCAGCCTTAAAAGATGGCGACTTGGTTGTCTACTATAGGTTGGATAAACGTTATTCGATTGGTGATCTGCTTGTCTATAGTTATAAAGGTAAGGAAAGAGTGGCGCGTGTCATTGCAACCGAAGGAAGTACGATCGATATAAACGAAAATGGTCTCATCATCAACGGTTCTCCTCAACAAGAGCAGGATATCTACAAAGAAACGCTGCTCTATAAGGAAGGGGCTACCTTCCCAATGAAAGTCCCAGCAGGACAACTCTTTGTCCTCGGAGACAATCGAACAACGGCTGTAGATAGCCGTGCTTTTGGAACCATTCCTATACAGGATACCCATGGCAAGGTGGTAACAGTCCTAAGGCGACGGGGCTTTTGATGACAATTTATGAAAAAAGAAATTAAAAAATAAAAGGAATAATCATGAAAAAAACATTTTTGAAAAAATTAGTTACTGCAAGTATTGCAGCTGTAACCGCCTTGTCGGTCTTTAGAGGAGTGCCAACATTTGCGGATGATAATGATGTGGCGACTGCCAAAGCAACTGGTGAAACAAGTGCAAAAGTTTCTATTAATAAGGTGTTGAACATTGCTGAAGGAATTACAACACCTGAAGCAACTTTTACATTTACTTTCACCCCTAAAACTGGTACATCATCAAATGGTGCACCCTATGAAACAATTGATTCTTCTAATGGTCAAATTACAGATAAAAATGTATCTTATTCTGGAACAGACGTTTTAGCAACTGGCCAAACTAACATTAAGAAAGATACCGGCGATATTTTTAGAGAAGTGAACTATACACATGCTGGTGAATATGTCTATACTGTTGCTGAAAAACAAAATGTTGGTTGGAAAGTTATTCAAAAAAATGGTTCACCTATTGATTTTATGACATATGATAATCGCAACTATGAAATGCACGTTATTGTTAAGAACAAAACTACAGGAGGAACATATATTTCTTCTGTGTATTTTAAACAAGTATCCCCAAGTGTGAATGGTAAAGTAAAAC
Source organism: Streptococcus sp. GMD5S (assembly GCF_000298715.2). Taxonomy (GTDB): domain Bacteria; phylum Bacillota; class Bacilli; order Lactobacillales; family Streptococcaceae; genus Streptococcus. The sequence goes on along the minus strand of NZ_AJRG02000008.1, from coordinate 11,721 downwards.
CATCTGAAAGTGGAACTACTTACAAATATGATCTTTTCACTAACATTTATCGTAAAAATGCTGGTAAAATTACAGATCCAAATGAACCAAACCCTAATAAACCAAATGTTTCAAAAGTTGACCCAAATGCTAAATCTTTAGTAATTAAAAAAGTTGTATCAGGTGCTACTGCAGATAAATCAAAAGATTTCACTTTCAAGCTTACTTTCACAAAAGCATCTACAGAAACTTCACAATCAATCACTGGTAAAATCGGTGAAACCTCAAAAACATTTGTCTATGGTCAAGAAACGACTATAACACTACGTCACGATCAATCTTTAGTGTTTGACACAATTCCTGCTGGTACTCGTTATAAATTGGTTGAAACTGGATCTCAAGGTTACACAGCTTCAGCTGCATATAAGGAGAACGGAGCATCAAAAAATCAAGCTGGTACAGTTTCTACAAATTTCACTCAAGATAGTATCCTTATTGGTGAAAAACCAAACGATAACACTATCACAAATAGCTTACCAGACGTTACCCCTACTGGTCTCTTGATTGACAACCTTCCTTTCATCTTGATGATTGGTCTTGGTTTGGCTGGATTTGTTGTTTTGTCTAAAAAACGCAGACAAGCTTAAGCAAGTGGTTTGACCGATGAAAATCAAGCGTGAGAAACCCAAAAGGAGTTTGTCTAGGCGTCTGGTCCTTGCTGTAGATGCATTGATGAATCATATCTTGCTCCTCTTGACAGCCTTAGTCTTTCTCTTTGGTTTCTACGCCCTCTGGGATGCCAATCAGGTTTATTCTCAGGCTTCATCAAGTGAGTATGAGGCCTATAGACCTGTTAGTACCAGTGAGAAGGATGAGCTTGCTAGTTTTTCTGGCTTTCACAAGCTACAGCAAGTCAATCCAGAGGTTCTCGGTTGGATCAATGTCTATGGCACCAATATCGACTATCCCTTAGTTCAAGCCAAAGACAATGAAAAATACCTGAACAAGGATTCCAAGGGAGAATTTGCAGCTACAGGGGCTATTTTCCTTGAGGCTCGAAATGAATCCAAGTTCGAAGACTTTAATACCATCATCTACGGACACCATGTAGAAAATGGGGTTATGTTTGGAGATGTAGCAAAGTTTTCTGATAAGGAATTTTTTGACCAGCATCGCTACGGCAGTATTTACTATAATGGCGTTGAAAAAGGTCTTGAAATCTTTGAAATGCTCGAGGTGGACGCCTATGACTTTAACATCTACGATCCAGGTATTAATGGGGATGATCGGCGCCAAGAATATATCGATCACTTACTCTCGGTTGCCATTCACAAACGAGACATTACACTGGGGCCAAATGACCATATCATTCTTCTCAGTACCTGTTTCCTAGACGTAACAAATGGGAGACATATCGTAGTTGCCAAGATTACGGATACAGTTCCAAAGAACACCTTCCATACGAAAAAATCAAAACCATTCCCTTATAGTGTCTTTGATGATTCGTCGCTCGGACGATTTCTCTCATCGATTCCTTTGTGGATATGGTATATCATCTTATTTATCTTGCTCTTGCTATTGATCTTCTTGCTCATCATCCTCTATTTGATCTTGCGTCGTAGAAGAGAAGCAAAGGAAGAAGGAGCAGATACCATTACTGACTAAACTACCAATAAAAGAGAAAGGGATAGCCTCTCTTGCTCTTTTATTTTCAAGGCTAGAAAGGAGAAAGAAGGAAATATGAAAACAAGTACGAGTCACAAGACCATAATGGTCATTCTATCCCTCTTTCTAGTTTTTTTCTGTCTTTTTACAGCTGATAGAGCTCTTGCGAGCGACTACGATCATTATAATCCCATTGAAAAGGATGCCAGCAGTACGGGCTTTGAAACCTTGCAGCACCTCAACAAGGATGTTTGTGGTTGGATTAGCCTTGATGGGACCAAGGTAGACTATCCCCTCTTGCAGAGTCAGGACAATGTCAAATACCTTGACCGCAATGCCTTTGGCGATTATACTGTGTCAGGTTCTATATTCCTAGACTATCGTTTTAACCCAAATTTTACGGACTTTAACACCATCATTTATGGTCACTCCATGGCTTCTGGTGCTATGTTTGGGGAGATTCAAAAATTTGCGGATCAAGATTTTTTTGAAAAGCATCGTTATGGCTCTATCTATTATAACGGCCGTGAACGAGGGCTTGAGATATTTGGAATTTTAGAAGTAGATGCCTATGACGCGGAGATTTACCGAACTTTGAGTTCCAACGATGAGGAACACCACGCCTACTATCAATATTTGCTAAGTAAAGCCAAGTACAAGCGAGATGTTTCGCTGACCTCAACGGACAAGATTGTTTTATTAAGCACCTGTTTCCTTAATATTACCAACGGACGGCATATCCTCTTAGCTAAAATAACGGATGCACCAGTAAAAGCAGCCCAGGATAAAAGTGGGGAAGCAGTAGGGACGCGGTATTTCGATCAAGGCCTACCAACGCATTGGATTTATATACTTGCCTTTCTTCTCCTGATTATCGTTATTTTACTCCTTGTCGTTATCATCCTAATCATAAGGCGAGATAGAAAGACAAAAGAACAAAAGAAATAGTAGACGTCGGAAGCGTTTACTATTTTTTTCTTTCATGATAGAATAGATAGTGAAAATAATATCATAAGGATGATAACATGAAAAAAGCTATATTAATGATGACCTTTGGATCTCCAGAGGAGATTAGTTTTGAAGGAGTAGCAGAATTTTTTACAAATATTCGTCGTGGTGTTAGACCCCAAGACCACGAGATTCAGACTCTCTATGACAACTATGTCCTTATCGGTGGGACGCCCTTGCAGCGGATTACACGTGAGGAGGTTGATTTAGTCAAGGAACGTTTAGGCGAGGAGTACGGTATCTACTTTGCCAATAAGTTTTCTCGGCCCTTTATCCCTGATGTGATCAAGCAGATGGAGTCTGATGGTATTGAAGAATGTATTTGTTTGATTTTGGAACCTCATTATTCCTTTTACTCGGTGATGGGGTATGAAAAGTTTTTGGAAAGTCAGCAGATCCGATTTTTAGTAATTAAGGACTGGTATCAACAACAGCCTTTGCTGGACTTCTGGACAGATGAGATTGAAAAAATTTTACGAAACCATGTGGGAGAAGAATCTTTCAAGGTAATCTTTTCAGCTCACAGTGTTCCCATTTTTGCCTTGGATTATGGAGATCCTTATATCGATCAGATTTTCGATAATAGCAAGCTCATTGCTGAACAACTCGGCCTAACAGCCGACCAGTATACCAATACTTGGCAGAGCGAAAGCGATATTGGAATCCCTTGGATCAAGCCAGATGTCTTAGAATATTTACGAGAACAAAAGCAACATCCAGAGCATTATATTTTTGTCCCGATTAGCTTTATCAGTGAGCACATCGAAGTCTTGTTTGATAACGATGTGGAATGTTATGAGTTGTGTCAAGAATTAGGTGTCACCTACCATCGTCCACCTATGCCCAATACAGATAGCCGTTTAATTGACGCTTTAGTTGCTACTGTACGAGCCAATGAAGACAAAGAATTTAAAGCTTTTCTCCCAGAAGAAGAAACCTTCGATGAGTTAGCGCCTTCGGCAACTACAAAGGACATCATGGAGGAGACAGACGACCTTCAGATGCCAGAATTTGTCAAAAAACTCATTGAGAAAAAAGGCCGTGAAAATGTGAAGATGCCTTACTTGATTAAGAAAATGCTCGAAAAGGCTGGGAAGTTACCAAAAGAGTAAAGAAAAAAGGATTTAGCTTTAAGCTAAATCCTTTATCTGTTTTATTTTTTCTCAAGAAGAGCTTTGATTTCTTGAAGAACTTCAAGTTCAGTTGGAGCAGCAGGTGCTTCCTCAACCACTTCCTCTTTCTTACGAAGGTTTTGCGCTTTTTCCATAGCTTTAATAACGAAGAAAAGCACAGTACCTACAACGAGAAAGTTGATAATAGCACTCAAGAATTTACCATATGTAACACCATTCCATGCAAGCTCAGCGATGTTTTGTACTTTCGCAGCTTCCAAAGCTGGGTTCAATAGAAGTGGAGTGATGATATCGTTAACAAATGAAGTAACGATAGCACCAAATGCAGAGGCAATGATCACACCGACAGCAAGGTCAACGACATTACCACGAAGCAAAAATTCTTTAAGATCCTTTAACATTTTCATAAATTCCTTTCCTAATTTTCTAATTTATTATATCCTAAATTGTGACAAAAAGCAACTTGAACGCTCAAAGTGGTCAGTTGTTCCCTTTAAAAATATAGATTTTACTGAAAATATAGTTTAAAATGATGATCAAGATTTGTGCTAGAATAGTTTCAATCGTATTAACCCTATCTATATTAAATTCGACAAACTGGCCAATAATATCAGGGAAAGTTGTAACAAAGATATAAGTTAAAAGAACGTCAAGACCAAGAGTAGAAAGACGAGCTAAGAAAAACTTAGCCAGGCGGGTTGGCCAATTCCTTCTCTCTTGTTTAAAGACGATTGTATCATTTGTGAGAAAGGCAAAGAGAATCCCGATAATATTTGCGAGGGCAGTTGCGAGGATTTCCTGGTGGCTGATATGGTAAATAACCAAACGTGATACAATAGAAACCAGAGTAGTAGCGCCACCAAAAAAAAGATAGGCAAGGATTTCATTATCAAAGAAAGCTTTTATTTGATTTTTCATGATTTTAGTATAGCATAAAGTCATATATTGTGCTATACTGGTAAGGTTGATAACCTCAACCCTTGGTGCTTAGCTTCTTTCACCAAGCATATTTTACGCGGGAAACCGCTAAAGGAGAAAACATGAAAAAATTAACTGTTCGTGACATGGCAGACATCGCTATCGTTGCTGCGATCTATGTAGTTTTGACTATTACGCCACCAATCAATGTTCTTAGTTTTGGGGCGTATCAGTTCCGTATTTCAGAAATGTTGAATTTCTTGGCCTTTTACAACCCTAAATATATCATCGGTGTGACAATTGGATGTATGATTGCTAATTTATTTAGTAGTTTTGGCCTAATAGATGTCTTTGTCGGTGGAGGTTCTACCCTAGTTTTCCTTAGTCTAGGGGTATGGCTCTTTGCAAAATACAGCAAAGATTACCTCTTTAACGGATTGATTCGAAAAGATCATTTCTTCTTTTCAATCCTCTTCTCCATTTCAATGATTACCATTGCAGCTGAACTCCATATCTTGACAGAAGCTCCCTTCTTCTTCACATGGTTCTCTACTGGAATTGGTGAGTTTGCATCACTTATAGTGGGAGCGATTTTGATTGGTAAATTGGGACAGCGAATCGATCTAACAAAATAAGAAGTTTATAAGCTAGATTCTTGCTAAATCTAGCTTTTTTCATTCCATAAAATTAAAAGAGAGCGCTTGACAAGAACATAGAACTATAGTATACTTTTTAGGTAAGCTGATTTAGCTCAGTTGGCAGAGCGCATCCATGGTAAGGATGAGGTCGCCGGTTCAATCCCGGCAATTAGCATTAAATAGATACAAAAACTCTTATTTACAAGGGTTTTTGTTATGTCTGCCCCAAATTTTTCAAAGATATTTCTTATGCACCTGTATAAATGAAGCAAAGAGTTTTGGCTGTTGACAAAAGTGACTCTATCTAGTAGAATAGTAGATGCGATGAGTCGATAGGCAGTCTTCGGACTGCTATTGAGCATAAGGAGGTCATAACGCAGGAGCGGACCTTGATGAGTTGTGTGAACCTGCTCATCACATGAAGATGCCTCTTAGTCCCTGGTCAATGACTAGGGATTTTTAATTTTCAGAAAATATAACCCAAAAATGCTTTTCAATTTCTGGAAAAAGTAGTATAATACATCTATTATAGAAATTTTTAGAAAATTCCGAAAGAGGTTATTTATGGGATATACAGTTGCTGTAGTCGGCGCGACAGGTGCTGTCGGAGCTCAGATGATAAAAATGTTGGAAGAATCAACACTTCCAATCGATAAAATTCGTTACCTTGCTTCTGCACGTTCAGCAGGCAAGACTTTGAAATTTAAAGACCAAGATATTACGATTGAAGAAACGACTGAGACCGCTTTTGAGGGTGTTGATATTGCACTCTTCTCAGCAGGTGGTTCGACATCAGCTAAGTATGCACCATACGCAGTTCAAGCTGGAGCGGTAGTAGTAGATAACACATCTTATTTCCGTCAAAATCCAGATGTACCATTGGTTGTGCCGGAAGTCAATGCTCACGCACTTGATGCCCACAACGGGATTATTGCTTGCCCTAACTGTTCAACAATCCAAATGATGGTGGCTCTTGAGCCTGTTCGTCAAAAATGGGGCTTGGACCGTATCATCGTTTCAACATACCAAGCAGTCTCTGGTGCTGGTATGGGAGCGATCCTTGAAACACAACGTGAACTTCGTGAAGTCTTGAATGACGGTGTGAATCCACGTGATTTGCATGCGGAAATCTTACCTTCAGGTGGTGACAAGAAACACTATCCTATTGCCTTTAACGCTCTTCCACAAATTGATGTCTTCACTGACAATGATTACACTTACGAAGAGATGAAGATGACTAAGGAAACGAAGAAAATCATGGAAGATGATAGCATCGCAGTGTCTGCAACATGTGTGCGTATTCCTGTCTTGTCTGCTCACTCTGAGTCTGTTTACATTGAAACAAAAGAAGTGGCTCCAATCGAAGAAGTGAAAGCAGCCATCGCAGCCTTTCCAGGTGCTGTTCTCGAGGATGACGTAGCTCATCAAATCTATCCTCAAGCTATCAATGCAGTTGGTTCACGTGATACCTTTGTTGGTCGTATCCGTAAAGACTTGGATGCTGAAAAAGGAATCCACATGTGGGTTGTTTCCGATAACCTTCTTAAAGGTGCTGCTTGGAACTCAGTTCAGATCGCAGAAACACTTCACGAACGTGGATTGGTTCGTCCAACAGCTGATTTGAAATTTGAATTAAAATAGTCATATCGTTTAGGAGTTCAGATGAACTCCTTCTTTGAAATAGAGAGGTGTTTCTCATGTCTTATCAAGATTTAAAAGAGTGTAAAATCATCACAGCCTTTATTACCCCTTTCCATGAGGATGGTTCCATCAACTTTGATGCCATTCCAGCCTTGATTGAGCATTTATTGGCCCATCACACAGACGGCATTCTTCTAGCTGGAACGACTGCTGAGAGTCCAACTTTGACCCACGATGAAGAGTTGGAACTCTTTGAGGCTGTACAAAAGATTATCAATGGACGCGTTCCTTTGATTGCGGGTGTAGGTACCAATGATACGCGCGATTCGATCGAGTTTGTCAAAGAGGTCGCAGACTTTGGTGGTTTTGCTGCTGGGCTTGCAATCGTACCTTACTACAACAAACCTTCTCAAGAAGGCATGTATCAGCACTTTAAAGCGATTGCAGATGCTTCTGACTTACCTATTATCATCTATAACATTCCAGGGCGTGTGGTAGTGGAATTAACTCCAGAAACCATGCTTCGTTTGGCTGACCATCCAAATATTATTGGGGTCAAAGAATGTACAAGTCTGGCTAATATGGCTTACTTGATTGAACACAAGCCAGAAGAGTTCTTGGTCTATACTGGTGAGGACGGAGACGCTTTCCATGCCATGAATCTTGGTGCAGATGGGGTTATTTCTGTTGCCTCCCATACAAATGGAGATGAAATGCACGAAATGTTTACTGCCATTGCAGAAAGCGATATGAAAAAAGCTGCTGCAATTCAGCGTAAATTCATTCCTAAAGTCAACGCCCTCTTCTCTTATCCAAGTCCTGCTCCAGTTAAGGCAGTCCTTAACTATATGGGATTTGAAGCTGGACCAACTCGATTACCTCTAGTTCCAGCACCAGAAGAAGATGCTAAACGCATTATCAAAGTTGTCGTAGATGGCGACTACGAAGCGACTAAGGCAACTGTAACAGGTGTCCTTAGACCAGATTACTAATAAAGACAATAAAATCCATGACCGAATGAACGATCATGGATTTTTCTTATTTTCCTAAACAGAATTGGCTAAAGAGTTGGGTGATGAGTTCATCAGGTGCGGCATCTCCAGTGATTTCTCCGAGAATTTCCCAAGTACGGGTCAAGTCAACTTGAAGCAAATCAACTGGCATACCCAGTTCAAGACCTTCATTAACTGCTTGTAGGCTTTCAACGGCCTTCTCAATCAAGGAAATATGACGGGCATTAGATAGGTAAGTAGCATCTTGCTCGACCAAACCAGCATTTTCAAAGAAGAGGTTGTTAATGCGTTCTTCAATCTTATCGATGTTTCGATTTTTAAGGACTGAAATGCGGATGATATCTTCTGGAAGTTCCTCTGTTTCAATAGCTTCTTGCAGGTCAGTTTTGTTGAGGAGAATGATTCGATTAGTATCTTGGCTGATTTCTAAGAGTTGGCGATCTTGGGCGGTCAGTGGTTCACTGGCATTTAGTACTAGTAGTACCAAGTCAGCTTCCTTGAGGGCTTTTCTAGAACGTTCGACACCGATTTGTTCCACGATGTCATCTGTTTCCCGAATACCAGCTGTATCAATCAATTTGAGAGGAACACCATTGATGTTGACGTATTCTTCGATGACATCACGGGTAGTACCAGCGATGTCTGTAACGATGGCCTTTTCTTCACGCAGGAGGTTGTTGAGCAGGCTCGATTTCCCAACGTTGGGACGACCGATGATGGCAGTTGAAATTCCCTCACGGAGGATTTTACCTCGACGTGCTGTCCTAAGGAGATTAGTTAGCAATTGCTCAAACTCCATAGTTTTCTCACGGACAACTGCAGTAGTGGCTTCCTCAACATCGTCATACTCAGGATAGTCGATATTGACCTCAACTTGGGCAAGTGTATTGAGGATTTCTTGGCGAGTATTATTAATGAGGTCAGAAAGAGAACCGTCCAATTGTTTGACTGCAATATTCATGGCCTTATCTGTCTTAGCACGGATGATGTCCATCACTGCCTCAGCCTGTGTCAAGTCCACACGACCGTTTAGAAAGGCGCGTTTGGTAAATTCACCAGGTTCCGCCAACCGAGCTCCTTCACGGATAGCTAGTTGGAGAATTTCATTGGTCACCGCAATCCCACCGTGGGTGTTAATCTCAATAATGTCCTCTCGAGTGAAGGTCTTTGGAGACTTCATGGCACCAACCATAACCTCGTCCATGACTTTACCAGTTTGAGGGTCAATAATGTGACCATAGTTGAGAGTGTGGCTAGCAACCTTGCTCAAGTCTTTTCCTTTAAAAATCTTTTGGGCAATAGCAAAACTATCTGTTCCGCTCAAGCGGACAATACCAATGGCCCCTTCTCCAAGAGGAGTAGAGATAGCAGCGATGGTATCAAATTCACGTGTAATCATACTAATTCCTTTTGTATTTCTTTTCTTAGGATAGGTATCCAAGCATCTCTTCAAATTGTAACAAAATTAGACTATTTCTTCAATGGATGCTACTTGGAGATTGAAAAAGCCTAAGCAATTCTGCTTAAGCTAGATTATTTGGTGCGCATTTCCCCTTGAGGGAAGTAGGTTCCTTCTGGCATGTCGTTGATGATGACATGAACGGCTGATTGAGGTGCTCCAGTGTTACGGACAACAGCTTCCGTTACTTCCTTAGCAAGAGCTTTCTTTTGCTCGAGCGTGCGTCCTTCAAATAAATCGATGCGTACAAATGGCATAATGGCTTCCTCCACTAGTTTTTGATTTCTTCTATTTTACCACATTTTGCCGTTTAAAGCTTCAGAAAATTATGATATACTAGAATGTAGCAAAAATTTAGAAATGGACGTGAAATAGAAGCATGGCACAGTTGTATTATCGTTATGGGACCATGAACTCTGGTAAGACGATTGAGATTCTCAAGGTGGCCTATAACTACGAGGAGCAAGGAAAGGGAGTTGTGATTATGACTTCGGCTCTGGATACACGTGACGGTGTTGGCTATGTATCTAGTCGAATCGGTATGAAACGCCCAGCCATTGCGATTGAGGAAACGACGGATATCTTTGGTTATATCCGAGACTTACCTGAGAAACCATACTGTGTGCTAGTCGATGAGGCTCAGTTTCTCAAGCGTCACCATGTTTATGACCTTGCTCGTGTTGTTGATGAGTTAGACATACCTGTCATGGCTTTTGGTTTGAAGAATGACTTTCGCAATGAATTGTTCGAAGGTTCCAAATATCTCTTGCTTTTAGCAGATAAGATTGACGAAATCAAGACCATTTGTCAGTATTGTAAGAAAAAGGCGACTATGGTGTTGCGAACTCAAGATGGCGTGCCAGTCTATGATGGAGAACAAATTCAGATCGGTGGAAATGAAACCTATATCTCAGTCTGCCGTAAACATTATTTTGCCCCTGAAATCAATAAGGAGAATGAAGAAAAATGAACATCTATGATCAACTACAAGCTGTAGAAGACCGTTATGAAGAATTAGGAGAATTGCTCAGTGACCCTGATGTGGTATCTGATACCAAACGTTTCATGGAATTGTCCAAAGAAGAGGCTTCCACTCGCGATACGGTAACAGCCTACCGTGAGTACAAACAAGTCCTTCAAAACATCGTTGATGCCGAAGAGATGATTAAGGAGTCAGGCGGAGATGCGGACTTGGAAGAAATGGCCAAGCAAGAATTAAAAGATGCCAAGGCTGAAAAAGAAGAATACGAAGAAAAATTGAAAATCTTGCTCCTTCCAAAGGATCCAAACGATGACAAGAACATCATCCTTGAAATTCGTGGAGCGGCTGGTGGTGACGAAGCGGCACTTTTCGCCGGAGATTTGCTAACTATGTACCAAAAGTATGCGGAAGCCCAAGGCTGGCGCTTTGAAGTCATGGAAGCTTCTATGAATGGTGTCGGTGGTTTCAAGGAAGTGGTTGCTATGGTTTCTGGTCAATCTGTATATTCTAAGCTTAAGTACGAATCAGGTGCCCACCGTGTGCAACGTGTCCCTGTGACAGAAAGCCAAGGTCGTGTCCACACTTCAACTGCGACAGTTCTTGTTATGCCTGAAGTCGAAGAAGTAGAATACGATATTGATCCAAAAGACCTTCGTGTTGATATCTACCACGCATCTGGTGCTGGTGGTCAGAACGTCAATAAGGTTGCGACTGCCGTGCGTATCGTTCACTTGCCAACCAATATCAAGGTTGAGATGCAGGAAGAACGTACCCAGCAGAAAAACCGTGAGAAGGCCATGAAAATCATCCGTGCGCGTGTTGCTGACCACTTTGCACAAATTGCCCAGGATGAACAAGACGCTGAACGTAAGTCTACTATCGGTACTGGTGACCGTTCAGAACGTATTCGTACATATAACTTCCCACAAAACCGTGTCACAGACCACCGTATTGGCTTGACTCTCCAAAAACTAGATACCATCTTGTCTGGTAAATTGGATGAAGTTGTGGATGCCTTGGTTCTTTATGACCAAACACAAAAATTAGAAGAATTAAACAAATAATGAAATTAGCTCAATTATTTTCAGATTTTGAAGAAGAGTTGGTTAGACAAGGAGAGGAAGCTGAAAGCCTCTCTTTTGTCTATCGTAGCCTAAAAAATCTCTCTTTTACGGACTTTGTCTTTGCTCTTCAGCAGGAAGTGACAAAAGAGGAAGAAAATTTTGTAGAAGAAATTTACCAGCAGTTAGTGGCTCACAAACCGGCGCAGTACATCATTGGTCAC
>NZ_AJRG02000009.1:0-70595 GCF_000298715.2 Streptococcus sp. GMD5S | reverse complement strand
TACCTCCCGTCCGCACTATTTAAGGGAAATAGAAAAAAGACAAAAAATTAAAAATAAGAAACTGAAAGGGAAATTACAATGGAACGAATCATTCATGGAGATGTCTTATCACCAATCTTGGCTTATATGCGCCTAAAGGGGCAACACAAGGTTATCCTAGAGAGCATTCCGAGAGACAAGGAAACCGCTCGTTTTTCTATCCTAGCCTATAATCCAGTTTTTGAGATTCAGTTTGAAAATGGGGTCCTCTATCAAAATGGGCAAGTGATTGATCGGGATCCCTTGGATTTCCTTTATGAAGTGACTCATAAGAGCCAACACCATTCAGATCTCCCTTTTGGTGGGGGAGCTATTGGCTTTGTCGGTTACGATATGATTTCTCTTTATGAAGAAATTGGCCAAATCCCTGAGGATACCATTGGAACGCCAGACATGCATTTCTTTGTCTATGAGAGTTATATGGTCTTTGACCACAAGAAAGAAAAAATTCATGTCATAGAGGATGCTCTTTATAGCGATCGCAGTCAAGAAGATTTGGAAAAAGCCTTGAACCAAGTGCTTGAGGAATTACGCATTCCTGCTCCAAATGAATTTGAAGATTTGGATCTATCTCCGTTGAACTTCAAACCGCATATCGCTCCTCAGAAGTTTGAGGAAATGGTGGAAACTTCTCGTGACTTGATTCGTAATGGTGATATGTTCCAATGCGTGCTCAGCCAGCGTTTCTCAGCAGAAGTTACTGGAAATCCATTTGACTTCTACAGAAATCTCCGCGTGACCAATCCATCTAATTACCTCTATTTCTATGATTTTGGGGATTATCAAATCATCGGTGCTAGTCCTGAAAGTTTGGTTTCTGTCAAAAATGGCATTGTGACAACTAATCCGATTGCGGGAACGCGACCAAGAGGAGCTACGGATGAAGAGGATAAGGCCTTGGCGACAGACCTGCTTTCTGATGAGAAGGAAACAGCAGAACATCGGATGTTAGTAGATTTGGGACGCAATGATATTGGTCGCATCTCTGAAACGGCCAGTGTTCAAGTCACCAAGTATATGGAAGTGGAGCTCTTCCGCTATGTCATGCATTTGACCAGCGTGGTCAAGGGACGTTTGCTTCCAGGCCTCACTGCCATGGATGCCTTGAAAGCTACACTTCCAGCTGGAACAGTGTCAGGAGCACCAAAGATTCGGGCCATGAGACGGATCTATGAACTGGAAACGGAAAAACGAGGCCTATACGCAGGAGCAATCGGCTACTTGTCTGCGACGGGTGATATGGATTTAGCCATTGCCATCCGAACTATGATTCTCAAAGATCAAACAGCCTATGTGCAGGCTGGGGCAGGGATTGTCTATGACTCCATCTCCCAAAACGAATACCAAGAAACCATTAACAAGGCTAAATCTATGACTAGAATTGGAGAACTAAGACCATGATTTTATTGATTGACAACTATGATTCTTTTACCTATAACTTGGCGCAGTACATTGGGAATTTTGCAGAAGTGCAGGTCTTGAGAAATGATGATTCCAAGCTGTATGAAGAAGCTGAAAAAGCAGATGGTCTGGTCTTTTCTCCCGGTCCTGGTTGGCCAGTGGATGCCGGAAAGATGGAAGACATGATCCGTGACTTTGCTGGCAAGAAGCCGATTCTTGGGATTTGTTTGGGCCACCAAGCCATCGCAGAAGTCTTTGGTGGAAAGCTAGGTTTGGCTCCCAAGGTCATGCATGGGAAACAGAGCCATATCAGCTTTGAAGCGCCATCTGTTCTCTATCAAGGCATTGAGGATGGTCGTCCAGTCATGCGTTATCACAGTATTTTGATTGAAGAAATGCCAGAAGGCTTTGAAGTGACAGCTCGTTCGACTGATGATCAAGCTATTATGGGAATTCAACACAAAAGCCTGCCGATTTATGGTTTCCAGTACCATCCAGAAAGTATCGGAACGCCAGATGGCTTGTCTTCTATTCGGAATTTTATCGAGAAGGTTGTAAAGTGAGGAAACTAGGATGAAAGAGATTATTGAAAAACTAGCAAAATTTGAACATTTATCAGGTGTGGAAATGACGGACGTCATTGAGCGTATCGTAACTGGGCGTGTAACCGAAGCGCAGATTGCTTCTCTCCTTTTAGCTCTTAAGATGAAGGGGGAAACACCGGAAGAGCGCACAGCCATTGCACAAGTCATGAGAGGGCATGCCCAACACATTCCAACTGAGATACATGATGCAATGGACAACTGTGGTACAGGTGGGGACAAGTCTTTCAGCTTTAACATTTCAACAACTGCGGCCTTTGTCTTGGCTGGTGGTGGCATTCACATGGCTAAGCACGGTAACCGTTCGATTTCTTCTAAATCGGGTTCGGCAGATGTCCTTCAAGCATTGGGCATCAATCTTGACCTCAAACCAGCTGAACTAGGTAAGGTTTTTGATAAAACTGGCATCGTCTTTCTCTTTGCTAAAAATATGCACCCAGCTATGAAATACATCATGCCAGCTCGTTTAGAACTAGGAATTCCAACGATCATGAACTTGACTGGTCCACTGATTCACCCAATGGCCTTGGAAACACAGTTGCTTGGTATTAGTCGTCCAGAACTTCTAGAAAGCACTGCTCAGGTTTTGAAAAATATGGGTCGTAAACGTGCCATCGTGGTTGCTGGACCAGAAGGCTTGGATGAAGCTGGTTTGAATGGAGCTACCAGCATTGCCCTTCTTGAGAATGGCAAAATCACCTTGTCAAGCTTTACTCCAGAAGATTTGGGGATGGAACGCTACGCTATCGAAGATATCCGTGGTGGCAATGCTCAGGAAAATGCAGAAATTTTGCTCAGCGTTCTTCAAAACGAACCAAGTCCATTCTTGGAAACGACAGTTTTAAATGCTGGTCTTGGTTTCTATGCCAATGGTAAGGTAGCTAGTATCAAGGAAGGAGTTGCCTTGGCTCGTCAAGTAATTGCTAGTGGCAAGGCCCTTGAAAAGCTCAGACTGTTACAGGAGTACCAAAAATGAGTCAGGAATTTTTAGCACGAATTTTGGAGCAGAAGGCGCGTGAGGTCGAGCAGATGGAGCTGGAGGAAGTCCATCCCTTGCGCCAGACCTATCGCTTGGCAGCATTTTTGAAGAATCACCAGGACCGTTTGCAGGTAATCGCTGAAGTCAAGAAAGCTAGCCCTAGTCTGGGAGATATCAATCTCGATGTGGATATTGTGCAACAGGCCCAGACTTATGAAGCGAACGGCGCAGTGATGATTTCGGTTTTGACAGATGAAGTTTTCTTTAAAGGGCATTTGGATTATTTACGTGAGATCTCCAGTCAGGTAAACATTCCAACGCTCAACAAGGACTTTATCATCGATGAAAAGCAAATCATCCGTGCTCGCAATGCCGGCGCGACAGTTATCTTGCTAATTGTCGCTGCCTTGTCAGAAGAACGCCTCAAGGAACTGTATGACTACGCGACAGAGCTTGGTCTGGAAGTCTTGGTGGAGACTCACAATCTAGCTGAACTAGAGGTAGCCCACAGACTTGGTGCCCAGATTATTGGGGTTAACAACCGCAACTTGACCACCTTTGAAGTCGACTTGCAGACCAGTGTAGACTTGGCCCAGCACTTTAAGGAAGATCGTTATTACATTTCTGAATCTGCTATTTTCACAGGGCAGGATGCGGAACGCGTTGCACCATACTTTAACGGAATTTTGGTGGGAACAGCTCTCATGCAGGCAGAAGATGTAGCCCAGAGAATCAAGGAGTTGCAGATTGACAAAGGTTAAGATTTGTGGATTGTCGAACAAAGAAGCGGTAGAGACAGTCGTATCAGCAGGGGCAGACTATATCGGTTTTGTCTTTGCACCTAGTAAAAGACAGGTGACCTTGGAAGAGGCTGCAGAGCTGGCAAAGCTCATTCCTGTTAACGTTAAAAAGGTTGGTGTATTTGTTTCACCAAGTCGGGCAGAATTACTAGAAGCGATTGACAAAGTTGGCTTGGACTTGATTCAAGTTCATGGTCAGGTAGCGGATGATTTGTTTGAGGATTTATCTTGTGCCAGTATTCAGGCTGTGCAGGTGGATGGAAATGGTCATGTGCCTAATTCTCAGGCGGATTATCTCCTCTTTGATGCCCCTGTGGCTGGGAGTGGTAAGACCTTTGACTGGGGTCAACTGGATACGTCTGGACTAGCCCAGCCATTTTTCATCGCAGGTGGGCTTAATGAAGACAATGTAGCAAAAGCAATTCAACACTTTACTCCCTATGCAGTAGATGTATCGAGTGGAGTGGAGACAGATGGACAGAAAGATCATGAAAAGATTAGAAGATTTATAGAGAGGGTAAAGCATGGCATATCAAGAACCAAATAAAGATGGATTTTACGGAAAATTCGGCGGACGTTTCGTCCCAGAAACATTGATGACAGCAGTTTTGGAGTTGGAAAAAGCCTACCGTGAAAGTCAGGCAGACCCAAGTTTCCAAGAGGAATTAAACCAGCTCTTACGCCAGTATGTAGGACGTGAAACTCCCCTTTACTACGCAAAAAACTTGACCCAGCATATCGGAGGAGCCAAGATTTACCTCAAACGGGAAGACCTCAACCATACAGGGGCTCACAAGATTAATAATGCCTTGGGACAGGTTCTTCTGGCTAAACGCATGGGTAAAAAGAAAATTATCGCTGAAACTGGTGCTGGTCAGCACGGTGTGGCAACTGCAACAGCTGCAGCCCTCTTTAACATGGAATGTACCATCTACATGGGTGAGGAAGATGTTAAACGCCAAGCCCTTAATGTCTTCCGTATGGAGCTTTTGGGAGCCAAGGTTGAGGCTGTGACTGATGGTTCGCGCGTGCTCAAGGATGCGGTCAATGCAGCCCTTCGTTCATGGGTAGCTAATATCGATGATACCCACTATATTCTTGGTTCTGCCTTGGGGCCTCATCCATTCCCAGAAATTGTTCGTGATTTCCAAAGTGTCATTGGTCGAGAAGCTAAACAACAGTATCGCGATATGACAGGTCAAGATCTGCCAGATGCCCTAGTAGCCTGTGTTGGTGGTGGTTCTAATGCTATCGGTCTCTTCCATCCCTTTGTAGAAGATGAGTCTGTAGCCATGTATGGGGCTGAAGCAGCAGGACTTGGTGTGGATACAGAGCACCACGCAGCTACCTTGACCAAGGGCCGTCCAGGTGTTCTTCACGGTTCCCTCATGGATGTGCTCCAAGATGCCCATGGTCAAATTCTTGAAGCCTTCTCTATCTCAGCAGGTTTGGACTATCCTGGTATCGGTCCAGAACATTCACACTACCACGATATTAAACGTGCCAGCTATGTTCCTGTGACAGACGAAGAAGCCTTGGAAGGATTCCAACTCTTGTCTCGTGTGGAAGGAATTATCCCAGCCTTGGAATCTAGCCATGCCATTGCCTTTGCAGTGAAATTAGCCAAAGACCTCGGACCAGACAAGTCTATGATTGTCTGCCTATCTGGACGAGGGGACAAGGATGTGGTTCAAGTCAAAGACCGCTTGGAAGCAGATGCAGCAAAGAAGGGAGAAGCCCATGCCTAAGACACTAACAGAAAAATTGAATGCTATCAAAGCAGCTGGAAAAGGAATTTTCGTTCCCTATATCATGGCTGGAGACCACGAGAAAGGTTTGGATGGTCTCGGTGAAACAATCCACTTTTTAGAAGATTTGGGTGTTTCAGCCATTGAAGTGGGTATTCCCTTTTCAGACCCTGTTGCAGATGGCCCTGTTATCGAAGAAGCAGGTTTGCGCAGTCTAGCTCATGGGACTTCTACCCAGGCTTTGGTTGAAACCTTGAAAACCATTCAGACTGAGGTGCCACTGGTCATCATGACCTACTTCAACCCCCTCTTTCAGTATGGTGTTGAGAACTTTGTCAAAGATTTGGCAGATACAGCCGTTAAGGGTTTGATTATCCCAGACCTGCCTCATGAGCATGCCAACTTTGTAGAGCCATTTTTAGCAGATACAGACATGGCCTTGATTCCCCTAGTTAGCTTGACCACAGGCCTTGAACGACAAAAAGAATTGATCAAGGGAGCAGAAGGCTTCGTCTATGCTGTTGCCATCAATGGGGTGACAGGGAAGTCAGGAAATTACCGTGCAGACTTGGACAAGCACCTGGCGCAATTGCATCAAGTAGCTGACATCCCAGTCTTGACAGGATTTGGTGTGTCTAGTCAAGAAGACGTAGAACGCTTCAATGCGGTGTCAGATGGTGTTATCGTCGGTTCGAAAATTGTAAAAGCTCTCCACCAAGGAGAGCCAATTGAGGACTTTATCAAACAAGCAGTAGCTTACCAAAAATAATCACGCAAGCAGCAAGTAAGAGGAAAGGCACAAAAGGAAGTCTTTCCTTTTTCTTTTGAGAATATAAGTTCATGAATGACAGTTGAATATTAGTTTGGGTATTGCTTATGAATGGTATCTATATAGTTGGTGAAATGTTTTAGGAAATGCTTAGGAGATATAACAGTGATGTATTTTCCAAAAGCAAGCAAGGTATTGTATCCCCAATCATTGTCGTTTAACGGATAAGTAATCTCGTAAATATCGCTATTAATAGGTTTTATGGCATTATAGCCTAAGAGTTCCACAAATCGATCAAGAACAATTTTCTGGACATGCAGGATGACAGGTACTTTGTTTTCATTCATCCAAGCACCACCATCATAGGGAAGTGCTGTAAAATGTCTTTTTGAAAAAGTATCGGAGAGAGTAAGTTCACTAATTCTAGCAACTTTAAAAACAGAAAAACGCGCTTTATCAGTATCGTAGGCATCCATATACCAACTCCGGTCCTTATAGACAATACGGTAAGGCTCACAATTTTTTTGACTCACCAGTCCTTGTGAATTAATATAGGAAAATTTTATTTTTACTCTACCTCTGATAGCTTCCAATAACTTAAAAATCAAAGTTCGTATTTCCAAGTTCCCTTGAGATAGAGATAAATCAATTTCGAAATCAGAGTATGTATTGGTAGCATTTAATTTCAATATAGCATTGAAAGTAGAGGCATCTTCCAATACTTGATAACGGCTTTTTAAACCAGATTCGATCGAAAGCCTTTCGGATTGGGTCAGGGGAGATTTATCAGTTTGGAAGTCTTCCATAAGAAAAATGCCTCCATTTTTTCCTTTCATTACATAGAGAGGAATGCCTGCAAGAGATAAATCATCAATATCTCTCATAATAGTTCGTGTGCTGACTTTAAAAAGTTCTGATAATTCTTTAGCTGTTGTTTTTCGTTTATTTACTAAATGAGAAATAATCCCCATTTGACGGTCGATTTTCATAATTTTCTCCTTAAATATGACAGATAGTTGTCATATTACTTTTGTTATGATTATACCATAAAGAAAGGAGTTCATATAATGAAACATCAAACTAAACCATCGTTTACCTTAGTTGGCAAGAGTATTTTGATAGAAGGAACTACAGTTCATGAACATCACTATTCTAAAGAGAAAACGGCATTCTATACTCAGTTATTTAAAGAAGGAATGCTAGGAAAATTGATGCCCCATTCTCTAGATAAAAGAGGCTATGCTTTGATAGTTCCTCATAAAGATGGTATACAATACTACGCAGGAGTTGCGGCAAATAATGCTGTGGCAGGTTACGAAAGCATTCTTGTCCCAGAGAAAGATTATTTAGTAAGCTCAGCCAGTGGTGATAAATCAAGACTCTTGTTTGATAAATTGGAGGATAACTTTTTTGAGGGAGAATATAGCTCGCTTTACAATGATGGAATTATCTTAGAAATACTTTTAAACGGTAATCCCATGGATGCAGAAGTTGAGCTTTGGGTTCCCAATTCAACAAACTAATAAGAACTGATAGAAAATTATTATAGTCGCAGCAAGTAAGAGGAAAGGCACAAAAGGAAGTCTTTTCTTTTTCTTTTGCGAAAGAAAGGCTAAAATCCCTGCTGCCGAAGAGAACTGAATCAAGATGAGTAATTCTGTCACACTAAAAACGAGCGCACAAGAAGCCAGAAATAGAAAATCTCCTGCTCCCATGCGGATATCGATAAAATGGGCCATGATTCCGAGGACAAGGAAGAAAATCATAACCAGATTCCAGCCAGAGCAGGCCATGAGGATTAGGTGGAACGTCAGCCAGACTAGTAAGGGATATTCCTGATGGCGAAAGTCGTAGATGCCCAAGGTTGAGCCAGCAGTGATTAGGATGGCTTGACCCAAGGAAATCCAACCCAAAGACCAAGTCAGAAAGAGGAGTCCTAAGCCGAATTCAAAAAGGGCATACCAGAATGGATAGCGAATCTTGCAGTAGCGACAGCGAAAGCGATTGAAGACCTGCGAGAGAATAGGAATCAAATCTGAGGGACGCAAGCGAGTCTGACAGGAATCACAGTGACTAGCCGGTCGAATAATGGATTGCTCAGGAAAACGGTCAATGACCAAACCCAAGAAGGAAGCGAGAATGCTCCCGACAAGAAAAAAATAAAGATCAATCATACTTATCTATTCGTAAAAAATAGAAGAAGTAGTATAATAAAGAAACATTGATAAGATGGTGAGGTCAAGATGACAATTCGTTTTGAAGAAAATGTGAGCATAGAAAATGCTCAGCTCGTATGCCAATGGTCCAACTCCCTTGGCAAATCCTTTCAAGAACAATGGATGGGAACAATGATTCCTTTTCCCTTAACAATTCAAATCTTGCAAGATTTGAAAGGAATCTTTTCAATCTTTGATGGACAAGAGTTTGTGGGGCTTATCCAGAAAATCAGGCTAGAAGACAGGAATCTTCATATCGGGAGATTTTTTATCAATCCCCAGAAACAGGGGCAGGGCTTAGGTAGCCAGGCTTTAAGGAAATTTGTTAGTTTGGCCTTTGAAAATGAAGACATAGACACTATTTCTCTAAATGTCTACGAGGCAAATCAAACAGCTTACAAGCTTTACCAAAAAGAAGGATTTGAAACCGTTCAAATGGTTGAAGTACCTATACGAAAATACCTTATGAAAAAGTTTAGGTAGAAAGCAAAAAAGCCTTGGTTCCCAAAGCTTTTTTATGTTATAAACTCATTAAAATAATCCCCAGTTAGATTTGGAATATTTTTTATTCTGTGTCATATAAAAATAAATAAAATGAATGGCTATAGCTAGAGCTAAAATGGTTGTTATACTCACTACTATTATAGGATTAGAAGCAAAGATTAAAGAGAGAATCAAGGCAGCCAGATAGAGTGTCGCTTGGACACAGTAGTAACTTTTCGAATAGCGAAGATAGTGTTTGTTATGGGGCCCATTTACTAGGACAGCAGCTTGAAAGAGGCCAAATCCGATATAAGAGAAGCTGGTTGCAAAGAGACGATTAGCTTCAGGATTCAGAAGAAAACTCATCGAAACGGTCATCATCATAAGTCCAATGAAAATAGGATAGTGACTGTAAATTAGAAATAGTCCCTTTTGATTAGATTTTTCATCAATAGCATGGTCGAATTGACCAAAATAAAACAAGAACAGAGAAATCATAATAATGAAATAAAGAACCGAATAAATCGAGAAATTCTCGATTGTAAAGAAGTTAGCTAGCTCCGTAATCATCTCTCCAAACGTAATAATGACAAGAAGGGAGATGCGCTCGATTAAATGGGGGAGATTTACCTGGTAATGCTTATCTTTATTAAGCAAGATACTTGGCATAATAAATGTTAGCAGAATACTAGCAAATAAGATATAGACTCTAAGGTAAATAGGAAGAAGAGCTGCTAGATAGAATCCTAAACTTCCTAGACCTGTTATCCATAGAAAACCTTTGATACTTTCCCGATTAGCATCATCGGTTGATTTTCTAAAAAATTCAACCAAATATTGAAAAAATAAGGTAAGGGTTAATGTACCAATAGCCCAACAGAGATAATGAAAATATTGTTGCCAATCAGGTCCAATCATATTGGCTATAAAGAGTAAAATTCCCATTTTGATAAACATGATTACTATGTTAAATAAAGAGTTCTTTCCATAGCGATTGGTATAATCGGTTTGAATCATCCAGGAATCGATGAGAAACAAAGTAGCAATGAAAAAATCAAGGAAAGAATTCCAAGTCAAAATACCGTTATGAAGATGGTCAATTAAAGTAGTTACTTTTGAAATTGCAAAAACAAAAACTAGGTCATAAAAAAGTTCTGAAAATTCTACACGTTTATGTTTAATAAGAGTTGTCATCTTAAGACATTTCTATTTTAGAAGTACAATTTATTATAACATAAAATGGTAATAAAAAAAAAGGAGATGCTTAAATAACTTCATGTGACGCGAATGAACTGCGCCACAAAAGTTAGGTTTTTTCTGTCTAACTTTTGGGGTGCAGTTCAGAAGGGGTGTTTTTTCTATCGTTTTTTAGTGCTAAGACTACACAAAAAAGCCTTGATTCCAAGGCTTTTCCTGTTGTATGTAGATGCCCCCATGGATTTGGGAGACTATATCATCTTGAAAGTAATTAAAAAGTTGAAATTTAAGTGATTTTCGGAAGGTACTTTTAGGTATTTCAATGTCATGATTTAAAAATGGGGCAAAAGTGGGGCAAAAACCATACAGATTCTAAACTGTATGGTTCTTTTTTTATCTAACCAAGAAAGGTTAAAACTTATTAAAACAAATGCAATCAACTGTTGAAAACTTTTTAGTCCGTGTAATATAAAAACAAGTAAAAAGTTGAACTATAGGGAATATTGTGTCATAATAGGTAATAGATGAATAATTAATAGATTGGAAATAATGCTTTCTTACCTTAACAAGTTGAATTGGTTATACATTTTTTCGTCGCAATTGTGTCTATCTCTCGAGTTTAGCTAGTTTTTATAAGCTCTGGCTTCTAATCAATATAACAAATTTTAGAAGTGCATAAGACAAGATGGTGACATTACTACAGTCATTTCTAGTCACCATATGTTGCTGGCACAGGCTGTTTGTAGTGTTGGCTATTTACTAGTCAGTTTAATCGGAGTGTTTAATTTTTATTGTTGAAAGGTTTTTATATGGCGAAAATTCTATCTTTAGGTCTGACAGGTAAGAAATTACTTGCTCAGGGGTTCTTGTTTGTTCTGCTAGGTCTCATCTTGATGGTCACGGGGACTTGGTTGCCAGTAAAGGTTATTCGACTGGTTCTGTTTTTAGCTTGGATAGCAACGGTCTTAGATTTAGTATTACGTATTTTCAAAAAAAGTCAGTCAACGGACACCTTGGGAGTTGCACTGGTTAAATTGTTAGTGCTGGGATATTTGCTTGGCTCCAATCTTGCGACGGATGTGCCGATTTATATTTTGGCTCTTGTGATTGGAGTTTATCAGATTTTTCATGCTAGTATTAACCTTGTCACCTATGTTCTCTACCGCAAAAACAAAATTCGACCTCGTTTTCGTCTCTTACTAGATGGACTCGTACTAGTTTTTCTTGGTGGGACTAGTCTTTTGTCCTCTACAGGAAATTCTGTCTTTCAACTCTTTGTATTAGGGGCTTATTTTTTCCTTTATGGTGTGTCCAATATCCGTGATGGTTTCTTGTTTGAGGAGGAAATTGGGAAAAACCATCTCAAACGTCGCATTAGAATTAGCTTACCTATTGTCCTAGCCGCTCTCATCCCTGCAAGAACTTTAGCAAAAATCAACAAATTCATGCAGGAAAATGCTGATGAGAGAGAGGATATCCATCTTGGAATGGTGAAGTCTGGTAAGACAGCGGAGCTTGAAATTTTTGTTCATACAGCTGAGACCTCTCTGTTTTCGGCAATTGGTCATGTGGATATCTGCTATCAAGGCCGTGTTATTTCTTATGGCAACTATGATCCGTCTTCTGAGACCTTATTTGGCATGGTAGGAGATGGTGTCTTATATTTCTGTGATCGTGACAAGTACATTGACCTATGTAAACGTGAGAGTCAAAAAACGCTTTTTGGTTATGGGATAGATTTGACGCCTGAAATGGAAAAAGCAGTTCAGAAAAAGTTGGCTGAATTGAAACAACTGACGATTCCATGGGAGCCAAGTGCAGATAAAATCATGACAGGTGATGGTAAGGAAGACTACACCTACGCTTATAAAATCAGACATGAGACAGATGGGGAACTTTATAAATTTATCAAATCTAAGTTTAAATCCTACTTTGTCTTATCTACAAACTGTGTGCTCTTGGCTGATACCATAGTCGGTCAGGCTGGCACCGATATCCTCTCACCCAAAGGATTTATCGCTCCAGGAACTTACCAAGCCTACCTTAATCGAGAGTTTGAAAAACCAAATAGTATAGTCGTATCTAAACATGTTTATTAAGGAGAATTTATGAACTTAGTAAAAAAATACACCCCGTTAATACTTTTTATAGGGCTGGTTGCTCTTGTAATTCTGAATGCATCGAGCTTTATATCAGGAGCAATCTCTCTCTTTGATGTAATATCAACCTTGATTTATGGTGCTGTTATTGCTTTTGTGCTTAATGTTCCTATGAAAAAAATTGAACAGTACTTAGTTAAATTGAAGGTAAAGGCAGAGTTGCGTCGTCCGATTGCCATGGTACTTGTTTTCCTAGCTCTTATCTTAATCGTGATTGCTCTTTTGGTTTTGGTGCTGCCAACCCTAGCCCAGACTATTAGTCAGCTGGGAACAGTCCTTTCAACAGTCCTTACTCAACTTGGGAAATTGCTAGGCAGCTCGGAATTTGTAACCAAAGACATGTTGTCAACTATCGTATCAGGCATACAGGGACAATCTAGTTCTATTAGCCAAGCTTTGATAGGTTTTTTATCAGGTCTGACTAGTAATATCGGCAATATTTTTTCAAGTTTGATGAATGCCTTTTTGATTATAGTCTTCACCTTTTTATTTTTATCCAGTAAGGAACATTTGGCAGCGATGACGAGTCGACTTCTAAAAGTTTTTCTTCCAGAGAAGGTGGTGATAAAGTTGACTTACATTGGACAAGTAGCACTAGAGACTTATGACCAATTTTTGATGAGTCAGCTGATTGAAGCAGTTATCATAGGAGTTATGATAGCGGTTGGTTACAGCGTGTTTGGGATACCCTATGGAGTAATGACAGGTATCTTTGCAGGAGTGCTATCGTTCATTCCTTATGTAGGGCCTATGATTGCTTGTGTTGTGGGAGCGATTTTTATCTTCACAGTGAGTCCTACTCAAGCCTTACTTTCTCTTCTTCTATATCAAATCATACAACTGATTGAGGGAAATCTTATCTATCCCAAAGTTGTGGGTCAATCTATTGGCTTACCAGCCCTTTTCACGCTTGCGGCTGCTAGTATCGGAGGGAATCTTTTCGGACTACTTGGAATGATATTCTTTACCCCCGTATTTGCTGTTATCTATCGACTGGTTAAAGAATTTGTCGTTGCAAAGGAAAATCAGGTAGATTAAGAAAAACTAAATTTAATAAGATATACTGAGAAGAGAGTGAGAGATTCTCTTCTCTTTTATTTTTAAATACTTTTCTACAAAAAGCTATTAGACGTTAAAAAAAGCCTTGGTTTCAAGGCTTATTTCTGTTGATTTAGATGTGCCCCCTGCAGGGCTCGAACCTGCGCCCCATAGCTTAAGAGTCTACTGCTCTACCAACTGAGCTAAGGAGGCAACAGAAAAAGCTGAGAATGTAACTTCCCAGCTATTTTAATATGCCCAAAATGGCAGCTAGATTATTTACGAAAGGCATCAAGGATATAGGTGAAACCAACAATTAAAAATGCAAAGGCAACGACATAAACGACAAAGACACTTGTAGCTACTGGATTGAACAAAATCACTAGACCTAGTAAAAATGCAAGCAACGCTATCCACATGATATGGTTGCCAATAATAGGGAAAATCAATCCCAGACGATTGCCTTTAAAGAAAGCTATAATGGCTTCTACAATTAACCAAATTCCTAAAATAGTTGGAATGACAACTGGCAGCGTCACAAAGCCATAGGCAACGAGGTAAAGAGCTAAGAGAAGATTAACAATCCCTTGGAAAAGATGAGCTGGTGAGCGAAGCTCTTTTGGTACAGAGAAATAGCCTAAAATAGCTGCTATAGAAGAAACCAGTAAACCAAATGCAATCCACCAGCTGTAAGCAACAAGATTAGCTACTGGGTTTGTAAATAGGAAAAGTCCTAAAAGGACAAAAACAACTCCTGCAAGGAATAGCAGTAAACGATTAGAAAATTTCATTTCAATACCCCCTATATAGTATAGTATAGTTTGATAATAAAAATATTATACACCTTTTTAGAGGAAATGTCAATAAACAAAATGGAAAATTTGGAAGTTTCAGTCTGATTTATGAAAAGAAAATCAGTTTTTATTATTTTGAAAATAAAAAGAGAAGATAAAATTTGTCTTCTCTACATGAAAATATTGTATGGCATCAAAGCAAAAGTAACTGGCTTTACACTATTTGTTAAGATGTAATTTGATTCAAAAAGAAAAGATAGATTTAAAATGTGGGACAAATGATGGGGTAAATCAGTTATAGACAAGCAAAAAAAGCCTTGATTTACAAGGCTTTTTCCTGTTGTATTTAGATGCCCCCTACAGGGATCGAACCTGTGACCCACGGATTAAGAGTCCGCTGCTCTGCCAGCTGAGCTAAGGAGGCAAAGAAAAAAGCTGTATTGGTGCCGAAACTTCACGGTTTGTATTGAACCCGCGCAATTAAGCAGGTGGGCAACTCGCTCTAACTGAAGCTGTTTCCGTATGAGACGGCCTACATGCTGTTAGAAGACTTTTGTTTCCCTAATAATACAAAAAATAGTCGGTCAACACTTAAGTGTGAAGTCGTACACCACAGCGTTTCTATGTTTATATAATACCACTTTTTCAAAAAAAATCAAGAGGAAAGTGCAATTTTTTGAAAAGGATTTCAGATTTTTCGCAAACGGTCGATAGCTTCCTTTCTTTGAGCCAAAGCCCGTTCATATTTACCAGTATCTTCTGCTTGGAAATAGTGATGATTACGAATTTTTTCTGGTAGATAGTCTTGCTTGACCCAATTTCCAGGATAGTTGTGTGGATAGAGATAGTTTTGGGCGTTCCCAAGTTCCTTGCTTCCACTGTAGTGGCCATCGCGCAGGTGTCGAGGGATAGGCAAATGCCCTGATGTTTTGAGATCAGCAAGGGCCTTGTCCATCGCCACATAGGCTGAGTTGGATTTTGGAGAAAGGGCCAAGTCAATCACGACATTGGCAATGAGAATGCGGGCTTCTGGGAACCCAATCTTCTGGGCAGCATCCAGAGCAGTCACAGTGTGAATCTGGGCTTCAGGATTGGCCAAACCGATATCTTCATAGGCGATAACGGTCAAGCGACGAGCGAGACTTGGCAGATCCCCAGCCTCAATCAAGCGGGCAGCATAGTGAAGACTGGCATCAACATCTGAGCCACGGATAGACTTTTGCAGGGCAGATAGAACATCATAGTGACCGTCTCCATCCTTGTCCATAGTGATGTAGCTTCTCTGAAGACTATTTTCCATGATGTCTAGAGTGATATGGCGAATGCCCTTATCATTCTCAGGGGTAGAAAGAACAGCCAAATCCAGTGAGTTAAAGGCAGAGCGCAGGTCTCCGTTTGTAGAGGTTGCGATGAAGTCCAGCGCATCCTCATCTAGTTCTACTGGAAAATCAAAACCACGCTCAGGGTTACTTAGAGCTATCTGTAGAGCCTCTTTGACTTCTTGGTTAGACAGAGGTTCCAACTCAAAAATTTGAACACGGCTACGAATGGCAGGAGTGACAGAAAAGAAAGGATTTTCAGTTGTAGCCCCAATCATGATGACTAGTCCACTTTCCAAAAGAGGCAAGAGGAAATCTTGCTTGGTTTTATCTAGTCTATGAATCTCGTCTAGTAGCAGTACAAGGCCACCTGAGAATTTAGCTTCTTCAGCAATCTCTTGGAGCCGTTTTTTACTATCAACAGTGGCATTGAAGGTCCGAAAGGCATACTTGGTTGTTCCAGCGATGGCAGAGGCGATACTGGTTTTGCCGATTCCTGGAGGTCCGTAGAGAATCATGGAAGACAGACGATTGGCTTCCACCATACGACGGATAATTTTTCCAGGTCCTACCAGATGCTTTTGACCGATGACTTGGTCGATAGTTTTAGGGCGCATGCGAAGCGCGAGATTGTCTGGCATAGCAGTCCTTTCTAACATGGATTTTCTGATGTATATGTGGTAAGATGGTAGTATCTATTTTAGCATATTTCCGAGCAATCAGGGCGATTAAAGAGTCGCATAGAAAGAGGACAAAATGGCAACATACGGATTTTTAGATGTTTTACAGGAAGAGTTGGACAAGAACTTTCCTTTTGATTATGAGATTAGTTGGGACAAGCGCAACCACGCGGTTGAAGTGAGTTTTCTTTTGGAAGCACAAAACGCTGCAGGTGTGGAGATGGTGGACGAGGACGGAGAGGTATCATCAGACGATATCCTCTTTGAGGAAGCAGTTCTTTTCTACAATCCTGCAAAGTCAACGGTTAACGCAGAAGACTATTTAACAGTCATCCCTTACCTGCCTAAAAAAGGATTTTCTCGTGAATTTTTAGCTTATTTTGCACTTTTCCTCAAAGATACTGCCGAGGTTGGGCTGGATGCCCTCATGGACTTTTTGGAAGACCCAGAAGCAGAAGAGTTCGTCATGGAATGGAACCAAGAAGTCTTTGAAGAAGGAAAAGTCGGTTTGGAAGAGGGAGAGTTTTATCCTTATCCGAGATACTAGGAAACTTTAAAAATAAGGAATTCAAAGAGGAGAGAGCATGTTAGAGAAAATCAAACAAATTTTTATGAGAAAGTCAGATAAATCTGAGTTTTCTTCCTCTTCTCTTCCTCGCAATCGCTTTGCGGATCTAGATTTCGAGCGAGTATTGAAGTTTGGAACTCGTCGCCTCGTTAATGAGGAGGGACTCTACGCAGAGGATGGTAAAATCACAGAACTTGAATTTCCTGAAGATTTTGCGGAATTTGAATTTCTAGTTGGTTTTAAGACGGAGGAAGAAGAGCAGTTTCAACAACTATTAGCTCGTTTAAATAGTATTGACAATGCCATTCAGTCTTGTTTGGAAAGTGAGATGCAACAACCCATCCCTCAGTTTGCCAAGGATTTGGGCTATACTCAGAAGAGGTGGGAAAGGACATTTTACTTCCATCCTTGGGTATTAAGTTTTGAGGAAAATCCGCCTAATCTTCGCTATGTTGCAGATTATGTAAATGATGAGTTTACCGTTTATTTTGCTAAAAAACATGGTAGATGGCAGGCATACTGGGATGCAGATT
This sequence comes from Streptococcus sp. GMD5S, assembly GCF_000298715.2. GTDB lineage: Bacteria > Bacillota > Bacilli > Lactobacillales > Streptococcaceae > Streptococcus. The sequence goes on along the minus strand of NZ_AJRG02000009.1, from coordinate 53,270 downwards.
GCCAAAAGGTGATTGAAGAAAGCTAGCTAGGGGTTTTCTATAGAGTAGTAGTTATGATAAGAAAAGGTCATCATCATGGAATTATTGGATAAACACTTGGATTTTACGGGTTGTAAAATTGCCCTCTTTTGTGGAGATAAGCTACTGACCATCTTGCGTGATGACAAGGACAATATCCCTTGGCCCAATATGTGGGAATTGCCAGGTGGTGGTCGCGAAGGGGACGAAAGTCCTTTCGAGTGCGCAGCGCGTGAAGTTTATGAAGAACTAGGAATTCATCTGACTGAGGATTGCCTGCTCTGGAGCAAGGTCTACCCCAGCATGCTCTATGAAGGTCGGCAGTCTGTCTTTATGGTCGGTCAGCTAAGTCAAGAACAATTCGACAATATCAACTTTGGAGATGAAGGACAGGCTTATAAGCTGATGAGCATTGAGGAATTTTTGAATTCTAAACAAGCTGTGCCTCAGCTACAGGCGAGATTGAGGGATTATTTAAAAGAAAGTGAATAGAAAGGATGGTTCGGTTAAATTTCTAAACTGAACCCGCCCTAAACACTGTGCCAAAAAGATAAACTTCTCATAGACACAAGCGTCTTCAGAGAATTTCCTATTTGGCTTTGTGCATGACGGGCTTGGTATCTTAATTATGAAAACATGGCAAGAGTTAAAAGTAACGGTTAAGCGTGAGGGGGAGGAGCTGGTCTCCAATCTCTTGATTGAGTTAGGTGCCCAAGGTGTTGCGATCGAAGACAGCATGGACTATGTGGGGAATGTCGACCGTTTTGGTGAGATTTTTCCAGAGGTCGAGCAGCAAGAAGAAATCATTGTGACAGCCTACTACCCTGATACGGTTGATGTGGCAGTGGTTGAGGCAGATTTGCAGGCTCGCTTAGAAGAATTGACGGATTTTATGGATTTGGGAGATGTCAAGATGGGCACGACTGCCTTGGCTGAGGAAGACTGGGCTGACAACTGGAAGAAATACTATGAGCCAGCTCGCATCACTCATGATTTGACCATCGTGCCATCTTGGACAGACTATGAGGCGACTGCTGGAGAAAAGATTATCAAGCTGGATCCAGGCATGGCCTTTGGGACTGGGACGCATCCAACGACCAAGATGAGCCTTTTTGCCTTGGAGCAGGTTCTTCGTGGTGGCGAAACGGTGCTTGATGTGGGAACTGGTTCAGGTGTCCTCTCCATTGCCAGCTCGCTTCTGGGTGCCAAGGAAATTTTCGCCTATGACCTGGATGATGTGGCGGTTCGTGTCGCTCAGGAAAATATTGAGCTCAACCCTGGCATGGAAAATATACATGTAGCGGCTGGAGATTTGCTTAAGGGTGTTGAGATTGAGGCAGATGTGATTGTGGCTAATATCTTGGCGGATATTCTCATTCATCTGACAGAGGATGCTTATCGCTTGGTCAAGGATGAAGGCTACCTGATCATGAGTGGCATTATCAAGGACAAGTGGGACATGGTGCGCGAGTCGGCTGAGTCAGCTGGATTTTTCCTTGAAACTCACATGATTCAAGGAGAATGGAATGCCTGTGTCTTTAAGAAGACTAAGGATATTTCAGGTGTGATTGGAGGCTAGCATGCAGCAGTATTTTGTAAAAGGCAGTGCTATCTCTCCAGTGACTATCGGGGACAAGGAAACCAGCAAGCATATGTTTCAGGTTATGCGCCTGAAGGAAGATGATGAAGTAATCTTGGTCTTCAATGATGGTATCAAGCGTTTGGCGCGCGTGCTGGATGTGGAAAATCGTCAGTTTGAATTGATCCAAGAATTAGCTGACAATGTGGAACTGCCAGTTCAAGTAACCATCGCATCAGGCTTTCCCAAGGGAGACAAGCTGGAGTTTATTACTCAAAAAGTAACCGAACTGGGTGCCAGCCAAATCTGGGCCTTTCCTGCCGACTGGTCGGTTGCTAAGTGGGACGGCAAGAAATTGGGCAAAAAGGTTGAAAAACTTGAAAAAGTCGCCCTTGGAGCAGCTGAACAAAGCAAGCGTAATATCGTTCCAAGTATTCAGCTTTTTGAGAAAAAAGCAGATTTTCTAGCTCAGTTTGACCAGTTTGACTCAATTGTGGTGGCTTATGAAGAATCAGCAAAAGAGGGAGAAACCGCTGCGTTTATCCAAGCAGTCTCTGGTCTTGAAAAAGGAGCCAAGTTGCTCTTCATCTTTGGTCCAGAAGGTGGCCTGTCACCTGCAGAAATTGAGAGTTTCGAAGCTAAGGGAGCAGTCTTAGCAGGACTTGGACCTCGCATTTTGCGAGCAGAAACAGCACCACTTTACGCTTTATCAGCTCTTAGCGTATTATTAGAGTTAGAGAAATAAGAGGAAGAAAATGGAACAAAAACACCGTTCAGAATTTCCTGAAAAGGAACTTTGGGATTTAACCGCCCTTTACCAAGACCGTGAGGATTTCTTGCGAGCAATCGAAAAGACTCGCGAAGATATCAACCAATTTAGCCGTGACTACAAGGGCAATCTTCATACGTTTGAGGAGTTTGAAAAGGCCTTTGCAGAATTGGAACAAATCTACATTCAGATGAGTCATATTGGTAATTATGCCTTTATGCCTCAGACGACAGACTATAGCAATGAAGAATTTGCCAATATTGCCCAAGCTGGGATGGAATTTGAAACAGATGCCAGCGTAGCCTTAACCTTCTTTGACGACGCCTTGGTGGAAGCTGATGAGGAAGTCTTGAACCGTTTGGGTGAATTGCCTCACTTGACGGCAGCTATTCGCCAGGCCAAAATCAAAAAAGCCCATTACCTAGGGGCAGATGTGGAGAAGGCCTTGACCAATCTGGGTGAAGTTTTCTACAGTCCCCAGGACATTTACACTAAGATGCGAGCTGGGGACTTTGAAATGGCTGACTTTGAAGCCCATGGCAAGACCTACAAGAACAGCTTTGTAACTTATGAGAATTTCTACCAAAACCACGAGGATGCAGAGGTGCGTGAAAAATCCTTCCGTTCTTTCTCAGAAGGACTTCGTAAGCACCAGAATACAGCTGCAGCAGCCTATCTAGCTCAGGTTAAGTCTGAAAAACTCTTGGCAGATATGAAGGGGTATGACTCAGTCTTTGACTATCTTTTAGCTGAGCAAGAAGTGGACCGTGCCATGTTTGACCGCCAGATTGACCTCATCATGCAAGAATTTGCGCCAGTTGCTCAGAGATACCTCAAGCATGTTGCCAAGGTCAATGGTCTTGAAAAGATGACCTTTGCAGACTGGAAATTGGACTTGGACAGCGCTCTTAATCCTGAAGTGACTATTGATGACGCCTATGATTTGGTCATGAAGTCAGTAGAACCTTTAGGACAAGAATATTGTCAGGAAGTTGCGCGCTATCAAGAAGAACGCTGGGTGGACTTTGCTGCTAATAGTGGAAAGGATTCTGGTGGTTATGCGGCGGATCCATATCGCGTGCACCCTTATGTCCTCATGAGCTGGACTGGTCGTTTGAGTGATGTCTATACCTTGATTCATGAAATTGGGCATTCTGGTCAATTTATCTTTTCTGATAATCACCAAAGTTACTTCAACGCTCATATGTCGACCTACTATGTCGAAGCGCCGTCAACCTTCAATGAATTGCTTTTAAGTGATTATTTGGAGCACCAGTCTGACGACCCTCGTCAAAAACGCTTTGCCCTTGCTCATCGTCTGACAGACACCTACTTCCATAACTTTATCACCCACCTCTTGGAAGCAGCCTTCCAGCATAAGGTTTATACATTGATTGAGGAAGGGGAGACCTTTGGAGCAAGCAAGCTCAACAGCATTATGAAGGAAGTTTTGACAGATTTCTGGGGAGATGCTATTGAAATTGACGACGATGCGGCCTTGACTTGGATGCGACAAGCTCACTATTACATGGGCTTGTATAGCTACACCTACTCTGCTGGTCTTGTCATCTCGACAGCAGGTTATCTCCATCTGAAAAACTCTGAGAATGGGGCTAGAGACTGGCTCAATCTCCTTAAATCAGGTGGTAGTAAGACACCGCTTGAGTCAGCCATGATTATCGGTGCCGATATTTCAACAGACAAACCACTCCGTGATACAATCCAATTCTTGTCAGACACAGTTGACCAGATTATCGCCTACAGTGCCCAGTTGGGAGAGTAGGGGGAATTTAGGATAAGGATATGAACAGAATTAAAAAATGGCTGGAGCAGGATTCACAAAGAATACGTTTTATAAAAATAGGCCTAGTCTTGTTGGGAATCATTTTATTGATTGCTCTTCCTACTCTCTATCTTGTTTTGAGCGGAGTTGGTATTTGGTATTTTGTAAAGAAAGTACCAGATATTCGAAAAAGAAATTTAATGATAGGACTTTTTGTTGTTAGTTTTATTGTAGTTTCTCTTCAAACTCCGACAGTCACAAAGAAAATTTCATCTTCTCAATCAGAAACTAAGCAAACTGCGGCATCCACTGCTAAAGTAGAGTCAACAACCGATGCTTCATCTAGTACAGAAGAGGCAAAACGAGTTGATGAAGAGAAAAAAGCTAAAGAAAAAGCAGAAGAAGAGAGAATTGCCAAAGAAAAAGCTGTAAATGAGTTGCAAGAAAAAGGTGAAACCTTAGTCAAACAATTGGAAGAAAGTCAAGATGCAAGTCAAGTGAAGTCTGTTAAAGAAACAGTTAATCAGATTGAAAATAATGATAAAAAGGCAGAATTGCTCGATAGGATAGACGCAGTTGAGTCTTTAATTTCTCAAAAAGAAGAAGAGAAAAGAATTGTGCGTGAATCTGAGACTAAAGCCCAACAGCAAGATAGAATTGTCTATGTTGCAAACCATGGGAATGCGAAAGTTTATTGGTATAGTAAGGATAGAATGCCTTTAAAAACTAATAAAGCTAATGTTGTCGAGATGACAGAGGCTGATGCAATTGCAGCAGGAAAACGTCTATCTAAAAAAGAATAAGATAGAAAGTTATCTTGGGCTGGCTTTTTAAACAGTTGCTAGAAATGTAGAGGTATTGACCATGTATCAAGAGTTACTTAGAAAAATAGCAGAAGAAAAACCAAGTTATCATGAGGAAGAAATCCAATGGTTGCTTGATCATTTGGGAGATCCTTCTCCAGAAATTCGCGATGACCTTGTTTTTACAAGCTTTGCTAGAGGGATTCAGGAAGAGCTATTTACACAGGAACAATTTTATTTCATTGCTGAAGGGATTTCATCTGATGGAGGGTTAGATAAAGAGATTGATAAGGTAGGCTTGTCAACACTTGAACGTTCTTTTAGGGCGCTTATTTATGCAAATCTCTTGTCTGCGGATGCCAACCAGCAATCGATTTTTTATCAGGGATTAAAAGCAGAAATTCGTAATGTCCTTTTAAATCAAGGCTTGCACTATCTTTCAAAAGAAAAGGATACAACGAGTTTTTCAAGTCAGTATGGTTGGGTTCATGCTTTTGCACATGGAGCCGATTTACTGACAGAGGTAGTTTGTCATCCAGACTTTCCTAAAAACAGAGTTCATGAAGTATTTGATATACTTGGCCAACTATTTAAAAGAGTTTCGATTCGCTTTACAGATGATGAGGATTGGCGTTTAGCAAGAGTGATCTATGAACCTATTTTACAAGGGAAGTTGGAGCAAGAGCAAGTAGCTTCTTGGATAAAAGCTGTTGATTTTCCGATAGAAGAAAGGGAGGATTTTTACAAATTTTCAAACTTTAAGTCCTGTCTGTTGGAAGTCTATGTTCAACTTGACCAGAGAAATAGTTTACAAGATGACTTGAAAGACGCTATCCAGTCTTTTCAATACTAGAGATTAGCTAATAGTTATATGATTTTCAAGAAAATTTCCAATAAATTTTCTTGGAACCCTTTCCCTCTTTTGATAGACTAGTATCTAGTTTTTGAAAAAAGGAGAAAGAAAATGAAAAAATTTGTCGCTGAGTTAATCGGTACTTTCATGCTTGTGCTCATCGGAACAGGAGCTGTTGTTTTTGGAAATGGTCTTGATGGCCTTGGTCACCTTGGAATTGCCTTTGCCTTTGGTTTGGCAATCGTAGTTGCAGCCTACTCAATCGGAACTGTTTCAGGTGCTCACTTGAACCCAGCTGTTTCGATTGCTATGTTTGTTAACAAACGTTTGTCATCAAAAGACCTTGTCAACTACATCCTTGGTCAGGTTGTTGGAGCTTTCCTTGCGTCAGCTGCGGTATTCTTCCTCTTGTCTAACTCAGGCATGTCAACTGCTAGTCTTGGTGAAAATGCCTTGGCAAACGGTGTCACTGTCTTTGGTGGATTCTTGTTTGAAGTCATCGCAACCTTCTTGTTTGTTGTGGTTATCATGACAGTGACTTCAGAAAGCAAGGGCAATGGTGCGATTGCTGGTTTGGTGATTGGTTTGTCCTTGATGGCGATGATTCTTGTGGGATTGAACATTACTGGACTTTCAGTAAATCCAGCCCGTAGCTTGGCACCAGCTGTTTTGGTAGGTGGAGCAGCCCTTCAACAAGTATGGATTTTCATCCTTGCGCCAATCGTTGGTGGGGTTCTTGCAGCTCTTGTTGCGAAAAACTTCCTTGGAACAGAAGAATAATTGAAACTCAAAAAGCCTTGCTCCTCATTTTGAGGAACAGGGCTTTTTCGTATGAGTTTAGCGGTTGTCAACTTTCTCTGGATAAAGGTCGTGTTGGAAGAGACGTTGTTCTGCCAAGCCTTCATACTTAGTTCCAGGCTTACCGTAGTTGTAGTAGGGGTCAATTGAGATACCACCGCGAGGTGTAAATTTTCCCCAAACCTCTAAATAGCGAGGGTCTAGCAAGTTGACCAAGTCTTTCCCGATGGTGTTGATACAGTTTTCGTGGAAATCTCCGTGGTTTCGGTAGCTAAAGAGGTAGAGTTTGAGGGATTTTGACTCAACACAGAGCTTGTCAGGAATGTAGGAAATATAAATGGTCGCAAAGTCTGGTTGAGCAGTGATTGGACACAGTGAGGTAAATTCAGGACAGTTAAATTTGATGAAATAGTCATTTTCCACATGACGATTGTCAAAGGATTCGAGGACTTCTGGTTGATAGTCAAAGATGTAGTTGGTTTCTTTGTTGCCTAGTAGGCTGAGCTTTTTCATTTCTTCTTGTTGTGACATGATTTTTTCTTTCTAATCTTAAACTCCACGTTGGTTATCGTAGAGGAGGGTATGGAGTTGAGGAAGGACGCGGACATTGCCCCAGCTATCGTCGGCAGCGATGCGTTCCCAGAGTTCTTTGAGGCGGTCCAGTTGATCTTGGACAATATTACCCGTAGCCTTGGGCTCAGGATTTCCAGCCGATAAGAAGAGGACATCTGGTTGGTAGCGTTCTTGTATGCCTCTGGCAAAGGCCAAATCGGCATCGTCAAAGACTGGAATTTTAAAGGTGACCTTATCTGGATCCAGTTGGGAAACGATAAAGTCCAGGGTCTCAAAGTTGACTTCCATCTTGGATGAAGGAGGTTTGGGACTCAGGGTGACTTGGTCAATGTCTTTTAACCAGTTTTGCCAGCGAGAGCCTTGGGTCTCAACAGCTAGAGTGACACCGCGTTCTTTGAGCTTGGTGACCAGTTGAGCCATGTTAGCTGCTAGGATAGCAGGATTTCCGCCAGACAAGGTAACGTAGTCGTAGTTTCCCAATTTATCTAAGGCAGCAATGACTTCGTCAGCCGTCATGCGAGTTGGTTTTTCAGAACCATCCCAAGTAAAGGCGGAGTCACACCAGTCGCAGTGGTAGTCGCAACCAGCAGTACGGACAAACATGGTTTTCTGCCCAATAGCACGACCTTCACCTTGAAAGGTTGGGCCGAAAATTTCCAGAACTGGTAGTTTGAGGACACGTTCCCTAGTCATCTAACCACTCCCGTCTAAACTCCGCAAAGGCAGTCGGAGTCTCATAGAGGCGAACGTATTCCAGACGGAGACCGCGCTCGTCTGGCAACTCTTGACTCATGGTTTGGAAAATCCAGTAAACCATGTTTTCAGCAGTCGTGTTCATATAGGGTAGAGTTTCGTTGAGATAGCGATGATCCAAGTGAGGTTCTAAGTAGTTCTTGTAGATAGCTTTGATGTCTCCAAAGTCATAGGTCATGCCCCGTTCATCTAAAAATCCACTGACAGCGATTTGCAAATGATAAGTGTGGCCGTGCAGGGATTTACATTTTCCCTCATAGTGAAAGAGGTGATGGGCAGCATCGAAGGTGAACTCTTTTGATACCAGAGTTCTGTGAGGATTGTAGACAAGAGACTCCCCAGTTTCTTGTTTGATTTCTTTGGGTGCAAAAAACATTAGCCCTCTCCTTTCTGTGAGAGATAAACATCTAAACCATGTTGACGTAAGTGACAAGCTGGGCAATCCCCACAGCCACTTCCGATAATCCCATTGTAGCAGGTCAAAGTCTTTTCACGAACATAGTCAAAGGCACCGAGTCGGTCGGCTAACTCCCAAGTTTCAGCCTTGTCTAGCCACATGAGAGGTGTTTGGATAACAAAGTCGTAATCCATGGCAAGGTTAAGCGTAACATTAAGGGATTTGACAAAGACATCCCGGCAGTCAGGGTAGCCTGAAAAATCTGTCTCGCAGACACCTGTCACGATATCTTTAATACCACGTTGCTTGGCTAGAACTGCCGCAAAGGATAGAAAGAGGTGGTTGCGACCATCAACAAAGGTATTGGGAACCTCTCCCTCTTTTTGCTCAATCTCCAAATCAGAGGTTAAGGCATTTTCAGTGATTTGTCCCAGCAGAGACATATCTAAGATGTGATGACGAATGCCTTGTTCCTTAGCGATTTCTCTAGCAACTTGAATTTCGAGATGATGGCGTTGGCCATAGGCAAAGGTGACAGCTTCGACTGTTTCATAGTGTTCTTTAGCCCAAAAGAGGCAGGTTGTGGAATCTTGACCGCCGCTAAAGACGACCAAGGCTGAATGACGTTTCATAGTACTCCTTCTAAAATTGGAAATGTTCAGAGCACGCAAAAAGCTCCCTTGAGGGGAGCTAAAAAATACCAAGTAGAGGTTTTTTTTAGCGATGGCATGTCCCAAACATCGTAATATTCTACCTACAGTCTAGCATATTTTTTTAAAAATGGCAAAGGGCAAGAAAAAAAGAGACCAAATAAAGTACTTGGTCTCTCGTGTGATTAGCTCAATTCAGCAACGATAGCCTTGATTTGTTCTGCAGTGTGTACTCCAGCAACTTGTTTTACCACTTGGCCATCTTTCTTGAAGAGAAGGGTTGGGATAGACATGATTCCAAAGGCACGAGCTGTGTTTGGATTTTCATCAACGTCCATTTTAACGATTTTCAAGACATCTTCTGAAAGTTCTTCAGACAATTTGTCCAAGATTGGACCTTGCATACGACATGGACCACACCAAGTTGCCCAGAAGTCTACCAAGACCAAACCGTCTTTTGTTTCTTGTTCAAATGTTGCATCTGTAATTGCTTTTGCCATTGTATTTCTCCTTTTTTAGTTATATTGGCTTAAATCTTGTTTCATGAGATAGAAGAAGACATCTCCATAAGTCCCATGGTAGTCCAAATCATGACCATTATAGGTCAATTTTTGAACGGGGTAATAGTCTGCGACACCGATAAGGCAGGCATGTTGAGAACGTTCAAAGTCTTGGTAAGATTCGAAAGTCATGGTTCTCTCTTGCTTGCTGGCGTCTAGATAAGTAATTTCGATCATATAAAACTCCTTTGTTGTTCGATCTTGACTTTATTGTACTCCTTGAAAAGAGGAATGTCAAGAAAAATGATTGCGCACGCAACTTTTTTAAAAAACCTGATTAAGAAATGAAGTCAAGACTCGTTTCTAGTCTTTCTTCGACGGCCTTTTGCAGGTAAGCTAGAGTTGTCTGACCCTCGTCAGTCAGGCAGATAAAACTAGCCCGTCTATCCTGATCGCAACACCGGCGACTAAGCAAACCGCAGTTTTTCTCTTCCAGACGACCTACCATTCTAGAAACAGCGCTCGGGCTAAGATGGAGTTTATCTGGCAGGTCAATCTGTCGTAAAGATTTTTCATCAGCTAGGTCAAGATAGTAGAGTAGGTAAAACTCTTTCAAGGTCAGTCTTTGTTCACTCTGCTGGGCAATAGTTTCTTCCAACAAGGCTTCCATTTCCTTTTGACGGCGGTTGTAGTCAAACCACTTTTCCAAATAGGTCATTGCTTTCTCCTTTCTTTTCAAAGTAAAAATCACAAAGTCATTACTGATTATCTTTGTAACACAAGATGATTGCGCATGCAATGATTATACTACTTTTAACTAATCCTTGCAAGAGAGAAGAATTGCGATATTTCCTTGAAATTTTCTGAAAAAAGAGTAAACTGGTATGCAAGAAGTCTATTTCGTGGAGTTTAGGATGAAATTATATGTTCAATTAATGATTCTCTTTGTGATTTCTCTTATCGGAGAGGGAATTTCTAGTTTCTTTCATCTGCCCATCCCAGGCAGTATTATCGGTTTGATTATTCTCTTTCTAGCCTTACAGTTCAAGTGGCTAAGGACCAGACATGTCAACATGGTTGGAAATTTCTTGCTGGCCAATATGACCATTCTCTTTTTGCCGCCAGCAGTGGGTATCATGGAAAAGTTTGATGTGATTGCCCCTTATCTTTTACCCATCGTCTTGATTGTCTTTTTTGCGGCTGTCATCAACATTATCCTTATTGCCCTAGTGGTTCAGTTTATCAAGAGACGATTTGAGGGAGATTATGAGAAAGGAGATGCCAAATGAGCGAATTTGTATCCAATCCTCTATTTGGGATTGCATTATCTATCCTAGCTTATCTAGTGGGGATGTTGATTTACAGACGTTTTCCCCATCCCTTGACAACGCCCTTGCTTTTGTCGGCTATTTTTATCATTATTTTCCTTAAGGCGACGGGTATTTCTTATCAAGATTATTACCAAGGTGGGGTTTATCTGAACAACTTGATTGTCCCATCGACCGTGGCTCTAGGGATTCCGCTTTATAAGAGTTTTCATCTGATGAAGCACCATGCGCGGAGTATTCTTTTCGGGAGTCTGTTAGCAGTAGTTGTCAATACCTCTTTCACAGCCCTTGTGGCGAAAATATTTGGCATGGACTTTTTCCTAGCCATTTCTCTCTTTCCCAAGTCGGTAACGACAGCCATGGCAGTGGGGATCACAGAAAAATTGCAAGGATTGACAACCGTAACCTTGGTGGTTGTAGTAGCCACTGGGATTTTGACCAGTGTTATCGGACCCACCCTTTTGAAGTGGTTGAAGATTGACGATCCAGTTGCAGTTGGACTTTCCCTTGGTGGAACAGGTCATGCTGTCGGAACAGGAACGGCTTTTCGCTACGGTTCTGTAGCAGGAGCCATGGGTGGCTTGGCTATCGGTATTACTGGTATTCTCTACGTATTTGTAAGTCCCATCGTAGCCAGTTTGATATTGAGTTAATAAGCAAGGAATTTAAGTTCCTTGCTTTTTCGAATCGTATGTTATAGGTTTTTACTTTCCCAATTTGTAAAATTAAGCTAGACAGAAGCAGATTCTTAGTAAAAAATCACTTCTCTCACTTTCTTGCCGTATTTATAGACAATATACATAAATAACCAAAAAACACCTAGGACTATTTTAAAATCCTAGATGTTTTTCCTGATGTGCTAAGAAATATTTTACGCAAATACAGATAATAAAGGCCAAGCAATCCTAAAACAACCAAATCAACGAAAAATTGCCAACCAAAAACCTGAATGCGATTCCTAAAAAGACTGGTCAATAGAATCAGCAGAGCATCTCCCCAGAAAGCAAGACCAGCCAAAGTAAGGGCTAATTTTCTTCTGAAAAAATAGAAAATCGGACTCAAGGTAGCAGCTAACAAATGGCTAAACCACACAATTACAAAGACAACAGGATAATGGCTAAAGTAAACCATAATAGCTGAATTATAATGTTCTGCAAAATAAGTCTGGTTACGCGTCATTACCATGACAAAATCATAGCAGCCTATCAAATTCAAGAAAAATATAAACACTGCAAAGCTAAGACCAAAACCAGTAATTTTTTTCATTTCATTAACCCCATTTCTTCAAAAGCTTGAATAAAAAAATCGCTCTTCAACAAGGCCAAGCCTTGATTGACATCACCTAAAACCATAAGGTTGTCGTCTTTTTGGATGTTAAAAATTTTTCTCGCTCGTGCAGGAATGACGATTTGTCCCTTTTCACCAACAGTTACCGTTCCAAAAATATACTTCCCTTCTTTGGCTTTAGTAGCAAAAGGAGAGACATCCCCATTAACCAACTCATCTAAGCTGATATCAAAAATTTCTGCCAAACGACTTGAAGAAATAATATCCGGTAAACTGTCGCCCAATTCCCACTTACTGAGAGTCTGACGAGATACGCCTACTTTTTCAGCTAATTTTTCCTGAGAATAACCTGACTTTTTCCTTAGCAGAGCAATCGTTTCACTAATCATACTTTTCCTACCTCTTTTCCTGAACTCATTATAGAGCCTTCTTGTCCAACTTTCAAGCATCTTTTATTGGCAAAACGAGAGTTTTTTGTTAAAAATCATAGCAAAAAAGAAGCCCGTCTGATCTCTAGTACAAATACTAGAACTTTTTATATTCCTAATTCAATTTTTTTAACACCCAATTTGTAAAATTAATCTAGACAGAAAAAGCCATCTATGTTAGGCTCAGATAAACTACCACATTTGTCTGAAAGGAACCAACATAAATGACCTATACTCATCTTACCACAAACGAGCTTGTAATGATAGAGGCTTACTATCAAGAAAACATAAAAGTTTCAGATATTGTGACTTCACTTGGCAGATCAAAACAGACAATCTACAATGTCATCAACTATCTGAAAGAGGGGCACTCTGCTTATGATTACTATAACCGATATAAAATCAATAAGAAACGCTGTGGCAGGAATAAAACCAGTCTTACGCAATCAGAAAAAGATTTTATCCAAACTCTTTTAGAACAAAATTGGAGTCTTGATGTTATTAAAGGAACTTATTCAATTTTTTAATCTAGTTAGAAAATGAGATAAAGAAAAGGATAGCCTCTCAGTGATGAGATGTTATCCTTTTTTTGACGTTTAAACTATTGCAAATTAACCTTGTTTTTCAAGATATAGTAGGTTCCGAGATAGTAGATAGCTGATAAAAAGAGATCGCGCAAGATTTCTGTACTAGCCATCACGTTATAGTCATTGTCAACTCTTAAGAAGAAAGTGATATAACCAATAACGATGGAAATGACGATATAGGCTAAAATCCCCATGGCTGTTCGATACTCGTTAAAGAGTTGCCCGATAGAGATGGAGAGGTAAATGGATAAAATCCATGCGATTGACCCGACAAATAGTGATAGGGCATACAGCCAGCCGTAGCTGAGATAAGGGGAAATGAAGTTGTAGAGGGCAGTGAAGTCTTTTTCAATTGGTGTTAAGAAGATGATAATCAATATACTCAAGATAAAGACGATATAGCCTAAGATGGACCAGACAAGACCACCTAAAAGTTTTGCGGTGATGATTTGGTGCTCAGAGACAGGCAAGGTCAAGGTCAAGTACCCTTGGCGGTCATAAACACTCCCCTTGAATCTTCGGATGATTAAAAAGATTGTTGCAATCCAAAGAGTGACGCTGAGTCCTCCAAAGACTAGCACTAAAAAGAAGATGAAATAAGCAGCATTGTTAGGATTGTAACTCTGGCTAAGACTGTTAATAAAAGCTCCAATCAAAACTGAAATTGCAAGGACGGCACCGTAGAGTGCAAGATACCATTTATTGATATTTTTAAATTCATAACGAACTAAATTCCAAAACATACTAATCTCCTTTAACTAAGCCTTGAACTCTTGACGGAAGAGCTGGTCAATGGATTCACCTGACTCGTAACGAATATCATCAACATTTCCTTGGCGTACGACTTTTCCGTCTTTGAGGAAGATAATCTCATCCAAGATAGGTTCAATATCTGAAATCAAGTGGGTTGAAATCAGTACTGTAGAGGTTGGTGAGTAGTTGTTGATGATGGTATTGAGGATATAATCACGTGCGGCTGGATCCACTCCACCGATCGGTTCATCGAGGACATAAAGACGAGCTTCGCGGCTCATGACCAAAATCAGTTGTACCTTTTCCTTATTCCCTTTTGATAGTTTCTTGAGGCGACTATTCTCATCAATACCAAGATCAGCTAGCAAGTGTTGGGCTCTTTCGAGATTGAAATCCTGATAGAAGGTTTTAAAATAGGTTAGAGCATCCTTGACCTTCATCTCTTCATTGAGATAAGTTGTGTCAGGAAGGTAAGAGACAATCGCCTTTGTAGCAGGACTTGGATCCAATCCGTTAATGAGAACACGTCCTTTATCAGGCTGAAGAAGGCCATTGATCAGTTTGATTAAGGTCGTTTTTCCAGATCCATTTGGGCCGAGGAGACCAACAATTTTTCCAGCCGAAATCTCAAGAGAGATATTGTCAAGTGCCGCAGTTGCTCCATATGATTTTGTTACATTTTCAAGTGCTAGTAGTGTCATAGTCTTAAACTCCTTTAATATAGTCGCTTAATACATTTGGCAGTTCTTCTTTTTTGTAGCCAAATTGAAGCATGCAAGAGACGAATTGTTGTAGCTGCTCCTCGGAAAGTTGTTTGCGGGACTGAAGGATGAGGTCCAAATCCTCGGTGACAAATCGACCAGTTGTCCGCTTGCTGTATACAAATCCTTCACGTTCGAGGTCAGACAAGGCGCGCTGAATGGTATTAGGATTGACCCCAGCCTCGCTCGCCAAATCTCTCACGGTAGGGAGCTGTTGGTTGGGTTCCAGCTCATGGGAAACAATCTGTAGTTTGATTTTTTCCATAATCTGTAAATAAATCGGTTTTGTATTATCAAATGACCAGGACATCATAGTCTCCTTTCTTTGTCTTTCTTGTTCTAATTAAATAATACAATAAAACAAAAAAACTTGTCAAGTAAAAATAAGAATTGTTTTGGGAATTGCTCAAAAAATGGTATAATGAAAAGAAAACGACAAGGAGGGAAATGCATGCGTTGTCCAAAATGTGGGGCTACCAAGTCTAGTGTTGTTGATAGTCGACAAGCCGAAGAAGGAAATACCATCCGCCGAAGACGCGAGTGCGACGAGTGTCAGCATCGTTTTACAACCTATGAACGAGTAGAAGAAAGAACGCTGGTTGTCGTCAAAAAAGACGGTACGCGAGAGCAGTTTTCGAGAGATAAAATCTTTAATGGGATTATCCGCTCAGCCCAGAAACGTCCTGTTTCAAGTGATGAAATCGGCATGGTGGTCAATCGCATCGAGCAAAAACTCCGTAGTCGCAGTGAGAATGAGATCCAAAGTGAATATATTGGTTCTTTAGTCATGGAAGAATTGGCGGAGCTGGATGAGATTACCTATGTTCGTTTTGCCAGTGTTTATCGTAGCTTTAAGGATGTGAGTGAGTTGGAGAGTCTGCTCCAGCAAATCACCCAGTCCTCTAAAAAGAAAAAGGAAAAATAGATGAAGCCAAATGACCGTTTTTCTTTTATAAAGAATAATCGGGTGTCGCAAGATACCTCTTCTCTGGTGCAGTGCTACCTCCCGATTATCGGTCAGGAGGCACTGAGCCTCTATCTATATACCATTACCTTTTGGGATGGTGGGCAAAAGGAGCATCTCTTTTCCCACATCCTCAATCACTTAAACTTCGGCATGCCGACCTTGCTCCAATCCTTTAAAGTCTTATCTGCCTTGGATTTGTTGACCCTTTATCAGAAGGGGGAAACTTATGAATTGCAGCTTCATTCTCCCCTCTCCAGTCAAGAATTTCTAAGCCATTCTGTCTATAGCAGATTATTAGAGAAAAAGATTGGGGATACAGCTGTTTCTGCTATGAAGCAGGCTCCAAGTGAGGGAGAAGCACTCTCTGTTTCTTTGAGCCAAGTCTTTCCAACCCTGACCGAAGAAGTGACCCCAAGCGAGTCTAAAAGCAAGTTAAAAAATGATTTTGACTTGGAACATTTCCAGCGGCTGATGGCTCGAGATGGCTTGCGTTTTGAAGACGAGCAGGCGGATGTTTTGGAATTATTCGCCATCGCAGATGAAAAAAAATGGACCTGGTTTGAAACCTATCAATTAGCTAAGGCGACAGCGGTGGCTCAGGTTATTTCAGTCAAACGCATGCGTGAAAAGATATCGCAAAAGCAGGTTTCTTCTGACTTTAGCCCCAAAGAAATGACCATTATCAGGGAAGCCAAAAATAAAACTCCCCTGCATTTTTTAGCTGAAATCAAGCAAACGCGTAAGGGGAACATCACCCAAAGTGAAAGAGAACTCCTTCATCAGATGGCGTCTTTAGGCTTGTTGGATGAAGTCATCAATATCGTCTTGCTTCTAACCTTTAACAAGGTTGATTCGGCCAATGTCAATGAGAAATATGCCATGAAGGTCGCCAATGACTATGCTTATCAAAAAATTCGGACAGCAGAAGAGGCTGTGCTTCGGATTCGAGAGCGTCAGCAAAAAGGCCAGGAAGACCAGAAATCGAAAACTAGCTCGACTAAGAGCAATGTTCCCAAGTGGAGTAATCCCGAATACAAGAATCAAACCAGTGAGGAAACTCGTCTGGAATTAGAACGCAAAAAACAAGAAATGTTAGCCCGATTAGAAGGAGGAGGAGACTAGATGGAAAGTGTTGGTGATGTAATCAAACGTCAGACAAGTCGTTTTCAGTATCAGGACTTGGTCCAGCAGATCATGAAGGACCCCGATGTAGCGGCTTTTATCCAGAAAGAATCCCTCAGCCCAGAGGAGTTGAATCGTAGCGTCTCCAAGTTCAACCAATATATCACAGAACGGGATAAGTTTCTTCGTGGGGATGCGGACTATATAGCGCGTGGCTACAAGCCTATCTTGGTTATGAATCACGGATATGCGGATGTGTCTTATGAAGAAACACCAGAACTAATCGCGGCTGAAAAAGAGGCGGCAATCAAGAATCGTCTCAAGTTGATCAATCTACCAGCAAGCCTTAAGAAAGCGAAGTTGGCTCAGATTGACCTGGATGATCTAGGACGTTTACCGATTTTTGAGAGACTCTATTCCTTTGTTGACCTTTACCCTAGTATCCGAAAAGGCCTCTATCTTTACGGAGATTTTGGTGTTGGTAAGAGTTTTATGATGGCAGCCTTAGCTCATGACCTATCTGAAAAACGTGGGGCATCAACGACCATTCTCCATTATCCAAGTTTTGTCATTGATGTGAAAAATGCCATCGGTGAAGGATCTGTGAAGACCTTGGTGGATGACATCAAGTTAGCAGAGGTCCTGGTCTTGGATGATATTGGTGCAGAGCAGTCGACACCTTGGGTACGTGATGAGATTCTCCAAGTCATTCTTCAGTACCGCATGCAGGAAGATTTGCCAACCTTCTTTACTTCCAACTTTAATTTCCAAGATTTGGAAAAACATTTTGCCAAAGGAAAGAATGGAAATGACGAGACTTGGGAAGCTAGACGGGTCATGGAACGAATCCGTTATTTGGCTGAGGAGACAAGACTAGAAGGAGAAAACCGCCGATGACAGAAACCATTAAACTGATGAAAGCTCACACTTCAGTTCGTCGCTTTAAGGAGCAAGAGATTCCTCAAGTAGACTTGGACGAGATTTTGACTGCTGGACAAATGGCATCATCTTGGAAAAATTTCCAATCCTACTCTGTGATTCTTGTGCGCAGTCAAGAGAAGAAAAATGCCTTATATGAACTGGTTCCTCAGGAAGCCATTCGCCAGTCAGCTGCCTTTTTGCTCTTTGTTGGTGACTTGAATCGAGCGGAAAAGGGAGCAAGCCTTCATACAGACACTTTCCAACCTCAAGGAGTGGAAGGTCTCCTCATCACGTCTGTGGACGCTGCGCTTGCTGGGCAAAATACCTTGCTTGCAGCAGAGAGTCTGGGATATGGTGGTGTGATTATCGGTTTGGTCCGTTATAAGTCAGAAGAAGTGGCAGCACTTTTTAACCTGCCTGACTATACCTACCCTGTTTTTGGGATTGCCCTTGGCGTGCCAGATCAACAACATGATGTCAAACCAAGACTGCCATTGAACCAAGTGGTATTTGAAGAAGAATACCAAGAACAGCCAGTTAAAGCGATTTTGGACTATGACCAAGTACAGGCAGACTATGCTGGTGCGCGTGCGACGACCTCTTGGAGTCAGCGTTTGGCAGAGCAGTTTGGTCAAGCCGAACCTAGTTCAGCTCGAAGAAATCTAGAACAGAAAAAGTTATTGTAGAAAGTGAGAAAACATGGCCTTACCAACTATTGCCATTGTGGGACGTCCCAATGTTGGGAAATCAACCCTATTTAATCGGATCGCTGGTGAGCGGATCTCAATCGTAGAAGATGTCGAGGGTGTGACACGTGACCGTATCTATGCAACGGGTGAGTGGCTCAATCGTTCCTTTAGTATGATTGATACTGGAGGGATTGACGACGTCGATGCTCCCTTCATGGAGCAAATCAAACACCAGGCAGAAATCGCTATGGAAGAAGCGGATGTCATCGTCTTTGTAGTTTCTGGGAAAGAAGGGATTACAGATGCGGACGAGTACGTAGCTCGCAAACTTTATAAGACCCATAAACCTGTTATCCTTGCGGTTAACAAGGTTGACAACCCAGAAATGCGAAATGATATTTTTGATTTCTATGCGCTAGGCTTGGGCGAACCGTTGCCAATTTCGTCTGTCCACGGTATCGGGACAGGAGATGTGCTGGATGCCATCGTGGAAAATCTACCACATGAAGTCGAAGAAGAAAATCCAGATGTCATTAAATTCAGCTTAATTGGTCGTCCAAACGTTGGAAAATCAAGTTTGATCAACGCCATTTTGGGTGAAGACCGTGTGATTGCTAGTCCAGTAGCTGGAACAACGCGCGATGCCATTGACACTCATTTTACAGATGCTGATGGACAAGAGTTTACCATGATTGATACGGCTGGTATGCGTAAGTCTGGTAAAGTCTATGAAAATACGGAGAAATATTCTGTCATGCGAGCCATGCGAGCCATTGACCGTTCTGATGTGGTCTTGATGGTCCTCAATGCAGAAGAAGGTATTCGCGAGTACGACAAGCGTATCGCAGGTTTTGCCCACGAAGCCGGTAAAGGGATGATCATCGTTGTCAATAAGTGGGATACTCTTGAGAAAGACAACCACACCATGAAAAAATGGGAAGAGGATATTCGTGAGCAGTTCCAATATTTGCCTTATGCACCGATTGTCTTTGTATCAGCTTTGACCAAGCAACGTCTCCATAAACTGCCTGAGATGATTAAGCAAATCAGTGAAAGCCAAAACACCCGTATTCCTTCAGCAGTTTTGAACGATGTGATTATGGATGCCATTGCCATCAATCCAACACCGACAGACAAAGGGAAACGCCTCAAGATTTTCTACGCTACCCAAGTGGCAACCAAGCCACCAACCTTTGTCATCTTTGTCAATGAAGAAGAACTCATGCACTTCTCTTACTTGCGTTTCTTAGAAAATCAAATCCGCAAGGCCTTTGCCTTTGAGGGAACACCGATTCACTTGATTGCAAGAAAACGCAAGTAACCCTTGCTTGTTTTTCTACAAAAATAAACTAAAAGAAGACTTCATAGTCTTCTTTTTTCTATACTAAAAGGGGAGAAAAGAACCTGCCAAATTGGAGGAGAATCTGTCATCAAATTTCAATCATTTTCCTAGTTTTTGTAATCTATTTGTAATGAAAATGCACTTTTTTTGTAAAAATCAAAATGCTATAATTCCTTAAATCAATTTTCCTTTATCAGGGAGGTTATTATGAAAAAAAGCAGATTATTTAAACATAGTTTGTTGGTTCGCTTGCTTGGGTTGCTAATGATCTTTCTCTTCTTGTCAGCATTCACAGCACCTGAAAAACCTGAGTACGGAATTTATGACCCGGATCATTATTTAACGGATGAGACTATAAGTCAGATTCGGGAATTGAATAATGTCAATAGTAAAAAATCAGAAAAATTCCAGATGGGTGTTTACGTTGTGAAAAGCCTAGATGGAGAAACAATCGAGACTGTAGCCAATGAAACAGCTAGGGCTTGGAAGATTGGCTACTCGGGAGATAATCACGGTGTCTTGATTGTGGTAGCAGTCCAAGATAGAAAATCACGGATTGAAACCAGTAATAATGTGGCCAGTAAGATCACTGACTATCAGACTCACAGGTTCTTGACAACAGCACGTCCTTACTTTAAAAATGGTGACTATAACAAGGGTGTTCTCTCAATAGTCAATAATCTCAACTACATGTTCTATAGTGGATCGAGTACGACTGCTTCAAGTTCTAAAAGTAGTTACGACTATACTACCAACTCTAGTCGCTTAAGGGAACTTGAAAGGTATGCTGGTGAGAGTAGTTCTTCGAGACGTCATCGAAAAAGCAGTTCGAGCGACGGAGTTATCGTATTTGGAGTTCTCATTTACTTCATCGTGATGATTATCGGATTTCTATTTGGTGGTCGTGGTTCACGTGGAGATGATTCTGGCGGTGGCTGGTGGGGCAGTGACTCATCAGACTCAGGTTCCTCTTGGTCTGATTCAGGTTCTTCTTGGTCTGACTCAGGCTCCGACTCATCTGGAGGCTGGGACGGCGGTGGCTTTGATGGTGGCGGTTCGTCTGATGACTGGTGAGTGATCATATATTGCACAAACCGATTTTTCCATACAGTAAGGTGACTCCTTTGCAAGAGTTCACTCCTTAATTAAAAATAAAAACAAAGTTTGGGAAATTGATTTAAAATCTGAGTATTTTCTCAGAAAAGTTGATAAAAGAAAGTGTTAAGGTTTTGATATGAAACAAAATAAAGTAATTCTCTCAATAGTGGCGATCTTTTTTGGACTACTAGTTCTGGGAAGTTGTTCCGCAGTGACGACCTATAATGGTCTGGTTGGTGAACAGACTAAAGTGGAGCAGGCTCAGGCCGATGTTTCGACAGCCCTCCAACGTCGTTCGGACTTGATTGGTAACTTGGTGGAGTCCGTTAAAGGACAAATGAATCATGAAACCGAAGTCTTTACCAAGATTGCGGATGCTAGAGCTAAAATCGGTAGTAGCTCAGTGACATCGGAAGAAAACCAAAAGGCTCAGGGAGAATTGAGCTCTGCTCTTTCCCGCTTGATTTCCTTGACGGAGAATTATCCAGAGCTCAAGAGCAATCAAAATGTTGAGCAACTAATGGTCGAACTTTCAGGCAGTGAAAATCGTATTTTTGTAGCACGCAAGGACTATAATAAGGTTGCAGCTGAGTACAATCAAAAGTTGAGAAGTTTTCCAACCGTGCTTTTTGCGAATATGATGAACTTTAAAGAAGCTGAAACCTTTAAAGAAACAGAAGAAGCCAAGACAGTTCCTAAGGTCGATTTTGGAACATCTTCATCAAGTCAATAAAGTGAATCAGCCTGTGAATAAAGGAATTTCTCTAGTAGGACTAGTGATTTCAAATCCGAACCTGGAAAGCTTTTTCCAGGTTTTTTTGGTATAATAAAAGGGAAGAGACAGTGACTCAAATGGAGGTTTGCTATGGAGAAAACAAAAGCCTTTCTTGAAGCGCACTACAAGAGATATATTCTTACGATTTGCCTTCTCTGGTTCCTCATGTTTTTCCTTCCTTGGGATTGGCAAATAGGAGGAGTTTCAGTATATTATTTCGTTATGAAAAAACTCTTTGTGGTTTTTGGAGTTTTATCCATCCTATACTCCGTGCTGATTAAAAAAATCAGTCTTCTCATCTTTGGCATCATCTTTTGCTTGGCCTTCTGGATCAATCTCTTTTGGTATTTTGGGATATTGCCTATATTCTTGGGAAATTAAACATTAAAAAATGAAGGACTAGACTAGCTTCTAGTCCTTTTTTCTTCCTTATTAAAATAGTTGGAGATATGAAAATAATTTTGTTGACGGACTGTCTGTATGATATAATAAGTCCCGTAAAATGAAGATTAAGGGATTTGAAAAATGGCTAAAAAAGTAAAAGATTATTATGACTTGGCTTATGCTAGGGATTTGAGTCGACGGTTGCAAGAAGCGTCCCCTGCATTTGATGAGCGAAAGTTTAGGTTGTTGGTAGAAAAAGACTTGGAAGAGTTGGAGTTTAGCCAGCGTCAAGAACTCTTGGCTAAAAGTATCAAAGATTGCCTTCCCCTATCTTATGAGGACTCTCTCAAGGTTTTTGAGAAAATTTTGGGTCCCGAGTTGGAGGGTGGTTTAGGTATGTTCTCAGAAGGATATTGGCTTTGGCCAATCGGAAAATATGTAGAGCTATATGGGGACAAGGAATTTGAATTGAGCGCGGCCTTTAGTAAGGAACTAACCAAGCGATTTACTGGAGAATTTTCTATGAGACCTTTGCTGGCTCGCTATCCTAAGGCTACAATGGCTTTGCTGTTAGAATGGAGTCGGGATGAAAATTTGCGCGTTCGTAGACTTGCCAGCGAATGTATGCGTATCCGTCTGCCTTGGGCTAAGAAACAAACCGTGGTATTGGATTATTTTGAGGATTTCACCACTATTCTGACCAATCTAAAGGATGATAGAGACAAGTCCATTCAAAAAAGTGTAGCTAATAATTTAAATGATTTATACAAGGAAGATCCTGATAAGTTTGAAAGGATTCTTCAAACTTGGCAAAAGAAGGAGCTAAGTCCAAGTTGTGCTTGGATCATCAAGCATGCATCTCGAACAAAAAACAAAAAGGTAGCCACAGAAGATTGATGCAAAAAAAACTGAATTTCAGCTGGCCTTTTCCGTTGTAAATTAAGGATTCTTTCTTGAAAAATAATGGTAAATATGCTAAAATTAAAAGAACATTCTAAAATATTCAGAATAAAAAGTAAGGAAAATCATGGCTAATATTTTAAAAACGATTATTGAAAATGATAAAGGAGAACTTCGTCGTCTGGAAAAGATGGCTGATAAGGTTCTTAACTATGAGAGCCAAATGGCTGCAATGTCAGACGAAGAACTAAAAGCGAAAACTGACGAATTTAAAGAGCGGTACAATAAGGGTGAATCACTTGATTCATTGCTATATGAGGCTTTTGCAGTAGTTCGTGAAGCTGCAAAACGTGTCCTTGGGCTCTTCCCTTATAAGGTTCAGGTCATGGGTGGGATTGTTCTTCACCATGGTGACGTTCCAGAGATGCGTACGGGTGAAGGGAAGACCTTGACAGCGACTATGCCAGTGTACCTCAATGCCCTTGCAGGTAAAGGGGTTCACGTAGTTACAGTCAACGAATACCTAACAGAACGTGACGCGACTGAAATGGGTGAATTGTACTCATGGCTCGGTCTGTCAGTAGGGATTAACTTGGCAGCAAAATCTCCAATGGAGAAAAAAGAAGCTTATCTTTGTGATATTACCTACTCAACCAACTCAGAGATTGGTTTCGACTACCTTCGTGATAACATGGTCGTTCGTGCAGAAAACATGGTGCAACGTCCACTCAATTATGCCTTGGTCGATGAGGTTGACTCAATTTTGATCGACGAAGCCCGTACACCATTGATCGTTTCAGGTGCCAACGCAGTTGAAACAAGCCAACTCTACCATATGGCGGACCACTTCGTGAAATCCTTGGACAAGGATGACTATATCATTGACGTTCAGTCTAAGACGATCGGTTTGTCAGACTCTGGTATTGACAAGGCAGAGAGCTACTTCAAACTAGAAAATCTCTACGACATTGAAAATGTAGCTCTTACTCACTTTATCGACAATGCCCTCCGTGCCAACTATATCATGATTCTCGATATCGACTATGTGGTTAGTGAAGAGCAGGAAATCTTGATTGTCGACCAATTTACAGGTCGTACCATGGAAGGTCGTCGTTACTCTGATGGTTTGCACCAAGCGATTGAAGCAAAAGAAGGTGTGCCAATCCAAGATGAGACTAAGACTTCAGCTTCTATTACCTACCAAAACCTCTTCCGTATGTATAAGAAATTGGCAGGTATGACAGGTACTGGTAAAACAGAAGAAGAAGAATTCCGCGAAATTTACAACATTCGTGTTATCCCAATCCCAACCAACCGTCCAATTCAACGTATCGACCACTCAGACCTTCTCTATGCAAGTCTTGATGCGAAATTTAAGGCTGTAGTTGAAGATGTAAAAGCTCGTTACCAAAAAGGTCAGCCGGTCTTGGTAGGTACAGTTGCCGTTGAAACGAGTGACTTCCTTTCTAAGAAATTGGTAGCAGCAGGTGTTCCTCACGAAGTCTTGAATGCGAAGAACCACTACAGAGAAGCGCAAATCATCATGAACGCTGGTCAACGTGGTGCCGTTACCATCGCAACCAACATGGCCGGTCGTGGTACCGACATCAAGCTTGGTGAAGGGGTTCGTGAACTTGGTGGACTTTGTGTTATCGGTACAGAACGTCACGAAAGTCGCCGTATTGATAACCAGCTTCGTGGACGTTCAGGGCGTCAAGGAGACCCAGGTGAGTCACAATTCTACTTGTCTCTTGAAGATGATTTGATGAAACGTTTCGGTTCAGAACGTTTGAAAGGTGTCTTTGAACGACTCAACATGTCTGACGAAGCCATCGAATCTCGCATGTTAACGCGTCAAGTTGAAGCAGCTCAAAAACGTGTCGAAGGAAACAACTACGACACTCGTAAACAAGTCCTTCAATACGATGACGTTATGCGAGAACAACGTGAGATTATCTATGCGCAACGTTATGATGTCATTACTGCAGACCGTGACTTGGCACCAGAAATCCATGCTATGATTCGTCGTACAATTGGACGTATCGTGGATGCACATGCACGTTCTAAGGAAGATGAAAAATTGGAAGCAATCTTGAACTTTGCTAAGTATAACTTGCTTCCAGAAGATTCAATTAGCCGTTCAGATCTTGCAGGTCTGTCAGACCAAGCTATCAAAGATGAACTTTTCCAACGTGCCTTGAAAGTCTATGATAGCCAAGTTGCTAAGCTTCGTGACGAAGATGCAGTGAAAGAATTCCAAAAAGTCTTGATTCTACGTGTTGTAGACAACAAGTGGACAGACCATATTGATGCTCTTGACCAGTTGCGAAATGCTGTTGGTCTTCGTGGATATGCCCAAAACAACCCTGTTGTAGAATATCAAGCAGAAGGTTTCCGCATGTTTAACGACATGATTGGATCGATTGAATTCGATGTAACGCGCTTGATGATGAAAGCACAAATCCATGAACAAGAACGTCCGCAAACTGAACACAATATCAGTACAACTGCGACTCGTAATATCGCAGCGCAGCAGGCAAATCTTCCAGAAGATTTGGACTTGAGCCAAATCGGACGAAATGACCAATGCCCATGTGGATCTGGTAAGAAATTCAAGAACTGTCATGGTAAGAGACAATAATATGAGATAAGATACAGGCGGATACCTGGTAAAAATCATTTTTTGCTTGGTGTCCGTTTGCTTTATAAGGAGATGAATCATGGTGTTTAAAGCTAAAAGTCCTAAAATTAACATTGAAGAAGTTCGCGCCTTGTCTAAATTAGAGGGAGCGGCTCTTGCGAGAAAAAATCAACGTGATCAGGAATTGGAAGCCATCATCCGTGGGGAAGACCAGCGTATTCTCTTGGTGATTGGACCATGTTCATCTGATAATGAAGAGGCGGTTCTCGAGTATGCCAAGCGTCTATCTGCTTTGCAAGAAGAGGTCAAAGACCGTATTTTTATGGTCATGCGTGTCTATACAGCTAAACCTCGTACCAATGGGGATGGCTATAAGGGCTTGATTCATCAACCAAATGCGACAGAAGCTCCTAGTTTGATTAATGGAATCAAGGCTGTTCGCCAGCTCCACTACCGTGTGATTACCGAGACGGGAATGACAACAGCGGATGAGATGCTTTATCCTGAAAATCTTCCGCTGGTGGATGATTTGATTTCTTATATGGCTGTTGGAGCTCGTTCTGTAGAGGATCAACAGCACCGTTTTGTAGCGAGTGGAGCAGATTTTTCAACAGGATTTAAAAATCCCACATCTGGAAATCTCAATGTTATGTTTAACGGGATTTACGCAGCGCAAAATAAACAGAGTTTCCTCTTCCTCGGTAAAGAGGTGGAAACAACAGGGAATCCATTGTCCCACGCCATTCTTCGCGGTGCCTTGAATGAATACGGGAAAAATATTCCTAACTACTACTATGACAATTTGATGGATACTATTGCCCAGTATGAAAAGATGGGCTTGGAAAATCCATTTATCATCATCGATACCAATCATGACAATTCAGGTAAGCAATATATGGATCAAATCCGTATCGTTCGTCAGACCTTGATCAACCGTGACTGGAATGAGAAGATCAAAAAATATGTTCGTGGTTTTATGATTGAGTCCTATCTAGAAGATGGACGTCAAAATGAACCAGAAGTTTTTGGTAAGTCCATTACAGATCCGTGTCTCGGATGGGACAACACAGAAGCACTTGTTCGCGAAATTTACCAAACGCTAGGAGAGTAAGATGGCATTTATCGAAAAAGGTCAAGAAATTGATATTGAAGCAATCAAGGCTGCGACCCAGTTGTCACCTGAAGCCTTGCGAAAGAAAGAAGCCCGCGATAGAGAGTTGGCAGCCATCATCTCGGGTGAGGACGACCGAATCCTTTTGGTGATGGGACCTTGCTCTTCAGACAATGAGGAAGCAGTGCTTGAATATGCTCGTCGCTTAGCAGACTTGCAGAAAAAAGTTGCAGATAAAATCTTTATCGTGATGCGTGTCTATACGGCTAAACCTCGTACTAATGGAGATGGCTATAAAGGCATGATTCATCAACCAAATACCAGCGAAGCGCCTAGTCTCATCAATGGTTTGCAGGCTGTTCGTCAGCTTCACTATCGTGTGATTACGGAGACGGGATTGACAACAGCTGATGAGATGCTTTATCCGTCAAATCTCGTTTTGGTTGATGACCTGGTCAGCTACCATGCTGTAGGGGCTCGTTCAGTGGAAGACCAAGAACACCGCTTTGTAGCGTCTGGTATTGATGCTCCGGTTGGGATGAAAAATCCAACATCTGGGAACCTTGGGGTCATGTTTAATGCCATCTATGCGGCTCAAAACAAGCAAACCTTCCTTTACCATGGCCAAGAAGTGGAAACTTCAGGAAATCCTTTGGCCCACGTTATCCTTCGTGGTGCCATGAACGAATATGGTAAAAATGAACCCAATTTCTACTATGAAACCCTCTTAAATGCCATCAATCGCTATGAGACTATGGGACTTGAAAATCCCTTCATTATCATCGATACCAATCATGACAATTCAGGCAAGCAGTATATGGAACAAGTTCGCATTGTTCGTCAAGCCTTGCTGAATCGTGACTGGAATGAAAAGATTAAAAAGACGGTTCGAGGCTTTATGATCGAATCTTACCTAGCAGACGGTCGCCAAAACCAACCAGAGGTCTTTGGCTGCTCCATAACTGACCCTTGTCTAGGTTGGGAAAATACAGTAGCCTTGGTAGAAGAAATTTATACCACCTTAACAAAATAAGTGAAAAGGATGGAGTTGGGGGAATCTCAGCTCCTTTTATGAGTATGATAGTTGGACACGGAATTGACATCGAAGAATTGGCTTCGATAGAAAACGCAGTTACACGACGTGAGGGCTTTGCTAAACGCGTGCTGACCCCTAAAGAATTGGAGCGTTTTACCAGTCTCAAAGGGCGCAGACAGATCGAATACTTGGCAGGTCGCTGGTCAGCTAAGGAGGCCTTTTCCAAGGCTATGGGAACTGGTATTGGCAAACTGACCTTTCAGGATTTGGAAGTTTTGAACAATGAACGAGGCGCGCCTTATTTTAGTCAGGCACCATTTTCAGGAAAGATTTGGCTATCTATCAGCCATACAGATCAGTTTGTGACAGCCAGTGTCATTTTGGAGGAAAATCATGAAAGCTAGTCCACATAGACCAACCAAGGCTCTGATATTTCTGGGAGCTATTCGACAAAATATTCAGCAAATGGGGGCTCATATCCCTGAAGGAACGCTCAAGTGGGCAGTGGTCAAGGCCAATGCCTATGGTCATGGGGCTGTTGCCGTTGCCAAGGCTATTCAAGATGATGTTGATGGATTTTGTGTTTCCAATATTGATGAAGCCATCGAACTTCGTCAGGCTGGACTTAGCAAGAAAATCCTCATCTTAGGAGTTTCTGAACTAGAAGCTGTTGCTCTAGCTAAAGGATACGACATCACCTTGACAGTGGCTGGGCTGGAGTGGATTCAAACGCTCTTAGACAAGGAAGCAGATTTGACTGGCTTGACTGTCCACCTCAAGATTGACTCAGGGATGGGACGAATTGGTTTCCGAGATTCCAGTGAGGCTGAGCAGGCTCAAACCTTGCTCCAACAACACGGTGCTCGTGTTGAGGGGATTTTTACCCACTTTGCTACTGCAGATGAAGAATCAGATGCCTATTTTATTGCCCAGTTAGAATGCTTTAAAGCTATTTTGGCAAGTATGAAGGAAGTTCCAGAACTGGTTCATGCCAGTAACTCGGCAACGACCCTCTGGCATGCAGAGACTATTTTCAATGCAGTCCGTATGGGAGATGCCATGTATGGTCTCAATCCAAGTGGAGAGGTCTTGGACTTACCCTATGATTTGACACCAGCCTTGACCTTGGAGTCTGCCCTAGTTCATGTCAAGACAGTTCCAGCTGGAGCTTGCATGGGCTATGGAGCCACCTATCAAGCGGATAGTGAGCAAGTCATTGCGACGGTGCCAATCGGTTATGCGGATGGTTGGACACGAGACATGCAAAATTTCTCTGTCTTGGTAGAGGGACAAGCTTGCCCAATCGTCGGTCGGGTTTCTATGGACCAAATTACCATTCGTTTGCCTAAGGTTTACCCGCTAGGAACAAAAGTAACCTTAATTGGCTCCAACGGTGACAAGAAAATCACAGCTACTCAGGTAGCGACCTACCGTGGAACCATTAACTATGAGGTGGTTTGCCTCCTCAGCGACCGCATTCCGAGAGAATATTATTAAAAAAGAAAGGAGTGGAGCATGAATCTACATCAACCCTTGCATGTCTTGCCTGGTGTGGGACCAAAGTCAGCAGAGAAATACGCTAAACTAGGAATTGAAAACTTACAAGACCTCTTGCTCTACTTTCCTTTCCGTTATGAAGATTTCAAGACCAAGCAGGTCCTAGAGCTGGAAGATGGTGAAAAGGCTGTTCTATCTGGTCAAGTCGTGACTCCTGCCAGTGTCCAGTATTATGGTTTTAAGCGTAATCGCCTGCGCTTTAGCCTCAAGCAGGGAGAAGTCGTTTTTGCGGTTAATTTCTTTAACCAGCCTTATCTAGCAGATAAGATAGAATTGGGAGCAACGCTTGCCATTTTTGGAAAATGGGACCGTGCCAAGGCCAGTCTGACTGGGATGAAGGTTCTAGCTCAGGTGGAAGATGACCTCCAACCTGTCTATCGTCTGGCTCAAGGAATCAGTCAGGCAGGACTGGTCAAGGTTATCAAGACAGCCTTTGATCAAGGGTTGGACCTCTTAATAGAGGAAAATCTTCCCCAGTCTTTACTTGATAAATACAAACTCATGTCCCGTTGTCAGGCAGTTCGTGCTATGCATTTTCCAAAGGATTTGGCAGAATATAAGCAGGCCCTTCGCCGTATCAAGTTTGAGGAACTCTTTTATTTTCAGATGCAGTTGCAGACACTCAAGTCTGAAAATAGAGTTCAAGGAAGCGGTCTGGTTCTGAATTGGTCTAAGGAAAAGGTGACAGCTACTAAAGAAAATCTGCCTTTTGCTCTGACCTCAGCTCAGGAAAAGAGTTTGCAGGAAATTTTGACCGACATGAAGTCCGACCACCACATGAATCGTCTCCTGCAAGGGGATGTGGGGAGCGGAAAAACGGTGGTTGCTGGTTTGGCCATGTTTGCGGCGGTGACGGCTGGCTACCAGGCAGCTCTCATGGTGCCAACAGAAATCCTTGCGGAGCAACACTTTGAGAGTTTACAGAACCTTTTTCCAGACTTGAAACTGGCTCTCTTGACAGGTTCCTTAAAAGCTGCAGAGAAAAGAGAAGTTTTAGAGACCATTGCCAAGGGTGAGGCCGACCTTATTATCGGAACCCATGCTTTGATACAAGATGGGGTGGATTATGCTCGTCTTGGATTGATTATCATTGATGAGCAGCACCGTTTTGGTGTGGGCCAAAGGCGTATTTTACGGGAAAAAGGGGACAATCCTGACGTTCTCATGATGACGGCGACGCCCATTCCACGAACCTTGGCTATCACAGCCTTTGGCGATATGGATGTTTCTATTATTGACCAGATGCCAGTAGGGCGGAAGCCTATTGTAACTCGCTGGATTAAGCATGAGCAGCTACCTCAGGTCTTGACTTGGTTAGAGGGGGAAATCCAAAAAGGTTCGCAAGCCTATGTCATCTCTCCCTTGATTGAAGAATCTGAAGCTCTGGATTTGAAAAATGCCATTGCCTTATCTGAGGAGTTGACAGCTCATTTTGCAGGTAAGGCCGAAGTGGCTCTGCTACATGGTAAGATGAAGAGTGACGAAAAAGACCAGATTATGCAGGAGTTCAAAGAGAGAAAAACGGATATTCTGGTTTCGACGACGGTTATCGAGGTTGGGGTCAATGTTCCCAATGCGACCGTCATGATTATCATGGATGCCGATCGGTTCGGTCTCAGCCAGCTTCACCAGCTCAGAGGTCGTGTTGGTCGGGGAGACAAGCAGTCTTATGCTGTTCTTGTGGCTAATCCCAAGACGGACTCTGGGAAGGACCGCATGTGCATCATGACAGAAACCAACAATGGATTTGTCCTTGCGGAGGAAGATTTGAAAATGCGTGGATCGGGTGAAATTTTTGGAACCAGACAGTCAGGACTTCCAGAGTTTCAAGTGGCTGATATTATCGAAGACTTTCCTATTTTGGAAGAAGCCAGAAAGGTTGCCAGCTACATTAGTTCGATAGAAGGTTGGCAAGAGGATCCAGAATGGCGCATGATTGCTCTCCATCTAGAAAAGAAAGAACATCTAGATTAATACTCTTCGAAAATCTCTTCAAACCACGTCAACGTCGCCTTGCCGTAGGTATGGTTACTGACTTCGTCAGTTCTATCTGCAACCTCAAAACCGTGTTTTGAGCTGACTTCGTCAGTTCTATCCACAACCTCAAAACCGTGTTTTGAGCAACCTGCGGCTAGTTTCCTAGTTTGCTCTTTGATTTTCATTGAGTATAAGCCTTTTCTAAGAAATCTATAAGCTAGCTTTTAGGTTTGGATCTTATACTAGAGTCATCAAAAAGAAACGAGGACTCTCACATGACTATTAAAGTAACCTACCAAAAGAAATTCCAAACCGTCAAACTAGAGAAAGGAGCTAGCACCTATTGATACACAGAGAGCGGAAACGCTCTTTTTATTTTTAAAACTACTTTCAGACGATAGGTTTGAGGAAAGAGAATCTAAAATCACTTTCTATTTAGAATTCTTTCTTGCATTGCTTTCCTAGATATGCTAGAGTTATGATAGCGATTACAAAACTAAAGGAGCATGCTATGAAAAATCCAGCTTTATTAGAAGAAATCAAGACTTATAGAGGGCGAGATGAAGTTCCAGAAGATTTTGATGCTTTCTGGGATGAGGAAGTCAAAAAAGTTTCATCTCTTCCAGCCTACCAGTTGGAGGAAAGAGATTTCCATATTCCCCAAGTCAAGTGCTATGAGCTAACCTTTGAGGGAACCAATGAAGGTAAGGTCTATGCACGGGTCGTCCTTCCAAAAAGTGAGGAGAAAGTTCCCCTAATTTTCCATTTTCACGGTTATATGGGACGTGGCTGGGACTGGACCGACATGCTGGCCTTCACCGTGGCTGGTTACGGGGTTGTTTCCATGGACGTTCGTGGCCAATCAGGCTATTCGCAAGACGGCTTGCGCTCTCCACTAGGAAATACGGTGAAGGGACATATCATCCGTGGTGCTGTGGAAGGTCGGGAACATCTCTTTTATAAGGATGTCTATCTGGATATTTACCAGTTGATCGAAATTGTTGCTAGTCTGCCACAGGTAGATGAGGAAAGACTTTCTAGCTATGGTGCCTCACAAGGAGGAGCTTTAGCTCTGGTTGCAGCAGCGCTCAATCCTCGGATTCAGCGAACAGTTGCCATCTATCCCTTCTTGTCCGACTTTAGACGAGTGCTTGAGATTGGCAATACCAGTGAAGCCTATGACGAACTTTTCCGTTATTTCAAGTTCCACGATCCCTTCCATGAAACAGAGGAGGAAATCATGGCGACTCTTGCCTATATCGATGTGAAGAATCTTGCCCATCGTATCAAAGGAGAGGTCAAGATGATTACGGGCTTGGATGACGATGTTTGCTATCCTATTACCCAGTTTGCGATTTACAACCGTCTGACTTGCGACAAGGCCTATCGCATCATGCCAGAGTATGCTCACGAAGCCATGAATGTTTTTGTCAATGACCAAGTCTATAACTGGCTCTGTGGTAGTGAGATTTCTTTTTCTTATGTAAAAAAATAATTTTGAGAGGGCAGAAGCTCTCTTTTTTATGTCCAAAACCTGAAAGTACTTTTAGAAAATTTAAAATATTAAAATATTCTTAAAAGTAAAATCTATTCTGTGGGAACACAGATATAAATATAAGACTTTATTGTATAATAAAGGAAAAGTCACTTGTGAAAGGAGGAAGAAGGCTGCTGGGTGATTAAAAACTCGGGCTCAGCAGAAAATGGGAGAGGATTGGGAGCTCTCATTAAGTTGGATACTTTCTTGTAAAACTTGTCTCTTGAGAGACAATAAAAATTTTTAAAGAAAAAGAAAGCGCTTTATTTTATGAAAAATGAAAGGACAAACATGAATTACAAATCTTTAGATCGGAAACAGCGATACGGAATTCGAAAATTTGCAGTTGGGGCGGCATCTGTAGTGATTGGTACAGTAGTATTTGGAGCAAATCCAGTCTTAGCTCAAGAGCAAGCCAATGCAGCAGGGGCCAATACAGAAACTGTCGAACCTAGTCAAGGTTTATCAGAATTGCCAAAAGAAGTGTCCTCGGGAGATCTTGCTCATTTGGATAAGGATTTGGCTGGTAAATTGGCAGCAGCTCAAGACAACGGCGTTGAGGTGGACCAAGATCATTTGAAAAAAAATGAGAGTGCAGAATCAGAAACTCCATCCTCTACGGGAACCCCTGCAGAAGAAGCAAATAAGGAAGAGGAATCAGAGGATCAGGGTGCTATTCCTCGTGACTATTACTCAAGAGATTTAAAAAATGCTAATCCTGTCCTTGAAAAAGAAGATGTTGAAACCAATGCGGCAAATGGTCAGAGAGTCGATTTATCAAGTGAACTAGACAAACTAAAGCAACTAAAAAATGCTACAGTTCACATGGAGTTCAAACCAGATGCATCAGCTCCACGCTTTTACAATCTCTTCTCTGTATCCAGTGACACCAAGGAAAATGAGTACTTTACTATGTCGGTCCTTGATAATACAGCTCTTATTGAAGGGCGTGGCGCTAACGGGGAACAGTTCTATGATAAGTATACAGATGCTCCTTTGAAAGTTCGCCCAGGACAATGGAATTCCGTGACCTTTACTGTCGAACAACCGACAGCGGAGTTACCTCATGGTCGAGTTCGTCTCTATGTGAACGGTGTCTTATCTCGAACAAGTCTAAAATCTGGGAACTTCATCAAAGATATGCCAGATGTTAATCAAGCTCAACTTGGAGCAACCAAACGGGGCAAGAAAACAGTTTGGTCCTCAAATCTACAAGTCCGAAACCTAACCGTTTATGATCGTGCTTTAAGCCCAGATGAAGTTCAAACACGAAGTCAATTATTTGAAAGAGGTGAATTGGAACAGAAACTACCAGAAGGTGCGAAAATCTCTGAGAAAGAAGACGTCTTTGAAGGTGGTAGGAACAATCAACCAAATAAAGATGGTATCAAGAGCTATCGTATCCCAGCTCTTCTCAAGACAGATAAAGGAACGCTGATTGCAGGTGCAGATGAACGCCGTCTCCATTCGAGTGACTGGGGTGATATCGGCATGGTCATTAGACGCAGTGAAGATAATGGAAAAACATGGGGAGACCGAATCGTAATCTCAAATCCTCGTGACAATGAGCACGCTAAACATGCAGAATGGCCATCTCCAGTTAATATTGATATGGCCTTGGTGCAAGACCCTGAAACAAAGAGAATTTTTGCAATTTACGACATGTTCCTTGAAAGTAAGGCAGTATTTTCATTGCCGGGGCAAGCTCCGAAAGCTTATGAACAAGTGGGAGATAAAGTTTATCAAGTTTTATATAAGCAAGGAGAATCAGGTCGCTATACGATTCGAGAAAACGGAGAGGTTTTCGACCCTCAAAATAGAAAGACAGATTATCGTGTTGTCGTTGACCCTAAAAAACCAGCCTACAGCGATAAGGGAGATTTGTATAAAGGGAATGAGCTAATCGGAAATATTTATTTTGAATATAGCGAAAAGAATATTTTTAGAGTTTCCAATACCAACTACCTATGGATGTCCTACAGTGATGACGATGGGAAGACTTGGTCTGCACCAAAAGATATTACTCATGGGATTCGGAAAGATTGGATGCACTTCCTAGGAACTGGACCTGGTACTGGCATTGCCTTGCGTACAGGGCCTCATAAGGGAAGACTGGTGATTCCAGTTTATACAACAAACAACGTTTCCTACCTAAGTGGTTCTCAATCATCTCGTGTAATTTATTCAGATGATCATGGAGAAACATGGCAAGCAGGGGAAGCAGTTAATGATAACCGCCCAGTAGGCAACCAAACCATTCACTCTTCAACCATGAATAATCCAGGTGCCCAAAATACGGAGTCAACTGTTGTTCAGTTGAATAATGGGGATCTCAAGCTCTTTATGCGTGGGTTGACTGGTGATCTTCAGGTTGCGACCAGTCATGATGGGGGAGCAACGTGGGATAAGGAAATCAAACGTTATCCTCAAGTAAAAGACGTTTATGTTCAAATGTCCGCTATTCACACCATGCATGAAGGAAAGGAATACATTCTACTCAGCAATGCTGGTGGTCCTGGACGCAACAATGGTTTGGTTCACCTGGCTCGTGTTGAGGAGAATGGTGAGTTGACATGGCTGAAACACAATCCTATACAAAGTGGTAAGTTTGCATACAACTCGCTCCAAGAACTCGGAAATGGCGAATATGGTTTGCTTTATGAGCATGCGGATGGCAATCAAAACGATTATACTTTATCCTATAAGAAATTCAACTGGGATTTCTTAAGCAAAGACAGAATATCTCCTAAAGAAGCAAAAGTAAAATATGCTATTCAAAAATGGCCAGGTATTATAGCCATGGAGTTCGATTCGGAAGTATTGGTCAACAAGGCTCCGACCCTTCAATTGGCAAATGGCAAGACAGCAACCTTCATGACCCAATACGATACAAAAACTCTCCTATTCACAATAGATCCAGAGGATATGGGTCAAAGAATTACAGGTCTAGCTGAGGGTGCAATTGAAAGCATGCACAATTTACCAGTTTCTTTAGCTGGCTCTAAACTAAGCGATGGTATTAATGGCAGTGAAGCTGCTATCCATGAGGTTCCAGAGTTCACAGGTGGTGTTAATGCAGAAGAAGCAGCGGTTCATGAAGTTCCGGAGTATACAGGTCCAATGGCAACAGTAGGTGAAGAACCAGCTCCTACAGTAGAAAAACCAGAATTCACTGGTGGTGTCAATGCTGAGGAAGCCCCAGTGGCAGAGATGCCAGAGTACACCGGTCCATTATCAACAGTAGGAGAAGAAGCAGCGCCAACGGTTGAAAAGCCTGAATTTACAGGTGGTGTCAACGCTGTTGAGGCAGCAGTCCATGAACTTCCAGAGTTCAAGGGTGGTGTCAATGCAGTTCTAGCAGCCTCAAACGAGCTTCCGGAATATAGAGGAGGTGCTAACTTTGTCTTGGCAGCTTCAAATGATCTACCAGAGTACATAGGTGGCGTCAATGGTGCTGAGGCGGCAGTCCATGAACTTCCAGAGTATAAGGGAGACACCAATTTAGTATTGGCGGCAGCAGACAACAAACTGTCTCTAGGCCAAGATGTGACCTATCAAGCGCCAGCAGCTAAACAAGATGAACTTCCGAATACGGGAAGTAAGGAAACAAACTCACTGATTTCCCTTGGTCTTGCAGGTGTTCTTTTATCCTTGTTTGCATTTGGCAAGAAGAGAAAAGAATAATAAGCAAAAGTATTTGAATAAGTCTCAGAAGAGATAGCAGGTTTTTCAGCCTGCTATCTTTCTTTATTAAATTCAGCTTGCTTCGAAATCATAAGAAGTCTGAAACTACTTTCAGGATAGTCTGTTCTATAAAATAGTTTTGAAACTGAAATCTATTCTACTACAAGCTATTGAAAGCGCTTAACAAATGATATATAATAAGCCCATAAGAACAAGAAAGGGAGGAAAGAGGATGCCACAGATCAGCAAAGAAGCCTTGATTGAACAAATCAAAGATGGAATCATTGTCTCTTGCCAGGCACTTCCTCACGAACCGCTTTATACAGAAGCGGGAGGAGTCATTCCCTTGCTAGTCAAAGCGGCTGAGCAAGGTGGAGCAGTCGGTATCCGAGCAAACAGTGTTCGCGATATCAAGGAGATTAAGGAGGTTACGAAACTCCCGATTATCGGGATTATCAAACGTGACTATCCGCCACAGGAGCCTTTCATTACAGCTACGATGAGAGAAGTGGATGAACTGGCTGAACTAGATATTGAGGTCATTGCTCTGGATTGTACCAAACGTGAACGTTACGATGGTTTGGAAATTCAGGACTTTATCCGACAAGTCAAAGAAAAATATCCGCATCAACTCTTAATGGCTGATACTAGCACGTTTGAAGAGGGTATAGCAGCAGTTGAAGCAGGGATTGATTTTGTTGGAACAACCCTATCAGGTTACACCTCTTATAGTCCCAAAGTGGATGGTCCAGACTTTGAACTGATCAAAAAACTTTGTGAAGCAGGGGTGGATGTCATCGCGGAAGGGAAAATTCATACACCAGAACAAGCTAAGCAAATCCTTGAGTATGGGGTGCGAGGTATCGTTGTTGGTGGAGCGATTACTAGACCAAAAGAGATTACGGAACGCTTTGTTGCCGGTCTAAAATAACACAATCTCAAAAAAGAGGAGAGTGGTCGATGCGTCGGATAAAATGAAAACGTATACAAATATAAAGAACTCATTATCCAATATGGATACGCTTATCAATTAGGAGAATACAAATGAAATTTAGAAAACTAGCTTGTACAGTACTTGCGGGTGCTGCGATTCTTGGCCTTGCGGCTTGTGGTAACTCTGGTGGAAGTAAAGATGCTGGAAGCTCTAGTAGCGATAGCGGAAAAACAGAAATCACTTGGTGGGCATTCCCAGTCTTCACACAAGAAAAAACGGGTGACGGTGTTGGAACTTATGAAAAATCAATCATCGAAGCGTTCGAAAAAGCAAATCCAGATGTAAAAGTGAAATTGGAAACCATCGACTTCAAGTCAGGTCCTGAAAAGATTACAACAGCCATCGAAGCGGGAACAGCGCCAGACGTACTTTTTGACGCACCAGGGCGTATCATCCAATACGGTAAAAATGGTAAATTGGCTGAGTTGAACGACCTCTTCACAGACGAATTTGTCAAAGATGTCAACAACGAAAACATCGTACAAGCAAGTAAGGCTGGAGACAAAGCTTACATGTATCCGATCAGTTCAGCTCCATTCTACATGGCTATGAACAAGAAGATGTTGGAAGATGCTGGAGTTGCAAACCTTGTAAAAGAAGGTTGGACAACTGATGACTTTGAAAAAGTTTTGAAAGCGCTTAAAGATAAAGGCTATACACCAGGTTCATTGTTCAGTTCTGGTCAAGGGGGAGACCAAGGAACACGTGCCTTCATCGCAAACCTTTATGGCGGTTCTGTAACAGACAAAGACGTAACCAAATATACAACAGACGATCCTAAATTCGTCAAAGGTCTTGAAAAAGCTGCTAGCTGGATCAAAGACGGTTTGTTGAACAATGGTTCACAATTTGACGGTGGAGCAGACATCCAAAACTTTGCCAACGGTCAAACATCATACACAATCCTTTGGGCACCAGCTCAAAACGGTATCCAAGCGAAACTCTTGGAAGCAAGTAAGGTAGATGTGGTAGAAGTACCATTCCCATCAGACTCTGGTAAACCATCTCTTGAATACCTTGTAAACGGATTTGCAGTATTTAACAACAAAGACGATAAGAAAATCGCAGCAGCTAAGAAATTCGTTCAATTCATCGCAGATGACAAAGAATGGGGTCCTAAAGACGTAGTTCGTACA
This sequence comes from Streptococcus sp. GMD5S, assembly GCF_000298715.2. GTDB lineage: Bacteria > Bacillota > Bacilli > Lactobacillales > Streptococcaceae > Streptococcus. The sequence continues at coordinate 14,779 of NZ_AJRG02000009.1, read as the reverse complement.
GGTGCCTTCCCAGTTCGTACTTCATTTGGCAAACTTTATGAAGACAAACGTATGGAAACAATCAGTGGCTGGACTAAATACTACTCACCATACTACAACACTATCGATGGATTTGCTGAAATGAGAACACTTTGGTTCCCAATGTTGCAATCTGTATCAAATGGTGACGAAAAACCAGCGGATGCTTTGAAAGCCTTCACTGAAAAAGCTAACGAAACAATCAAAAAAGCTACAAAACAATAAGCACTAAGTCAGATTGATTCCCCCCTTTTCCCTGTGCACTACGGTGTAAGAAAAGGGGGACTTTTGTTTGAAATGGTAGGAACTGTCACGAAATTAAAATGAAGTTCTTACATAAGCGAATCTTAAAAAATTTCATTTTGGTTTTAAAACAGTTCAAGAAAATCAAAAACTATTCTATTTGAAAGAGAGGTGCCGACTGTGAAAGTCAATAAAATTCGTATGCGGGAAACAGTGATTTCCTACGCTTTCCTAGCACCAGTGTTATTCTTCTTTGTCATCTTTGTCTTGGCTCCTATGATTATGGGATTCATTACAAGTTTCTTTAACTACTCCATGACTAAATTTGAGTTTGTAGGCTTTGACAACTACATTCGCATGTTTAAAGACCCTGTCTTTATGAAGTCTTTGATCAATACCGTTATCCTGGTTATTGGATCTGTTCCGATTGTGGTTCTCTTCTCGCTCTTTGTAGCATCTCAAACCTATCATCAAAATGCCATTGCCCGTTCTTTCTATCGTTTCGTCTTCTTCCTTCCTGTAGTTACAGGTAGTGTTGCCGTAACGGTTGTATGGAAATGGATCTATGACCCACTATCAGGGATTCTAAACTTTGTCCTTAAGTCAAGCCATATCATCAGCCAAAATATTTCTTGGCTGGGTGACAAAAACTGGGCTTTGCTAGCGATTATGATCATCCTTTTGACAACATCTGTTGGTCAACCGATTATTCTTTATATTGCTGCCATGGGAAATATTGATAACTCACTTGTTGAAGCAGCGCGTGTTGACGGTGCGACTGAGTTTCAAGTCTTCTGGAAGATCAAATGGCCTAGCCTTCTTCCAACAACTCTTTACATCGCGATCATCACAACCATCAACTCATTCCAGTGTTTTGCTTTGATTCAGCTCTTGACTTCTGGTGGTCCAAACTATTCAACAAGTACCTTGATGTACTACCTTTACGAAAAAGCCTTCCAATTGACAGAATACGGCTATGCAAATACCATCGGTGTCTTCTTGGCAGTGATGATTGCCATTGTCAGCTTTGCTCAATTCAAGATCCTCGGAAACGACGTAGAATACTAAAGAAAGGAGACAGTTATGCAACCTACACAAAAGAAACCCTTAACAGCTTTCACTGTTATCTCAACGATTATCTTGCTCTTGTTGACCGTACTGTTCATCTTTCCATTCTACTGGATCTTGACAGGGGCCTTCAAATCACAGCCTGATACCATTATGATTCCACCACAATGGTTCCCTAAAATGCCAACCATGGAAAACTTCCAACAACTCATGGTGCAAAACCCTGCTATGCAGTGGATGTGGAACTCTGTATTTATCTCACTGGTAACCATGTTCTTAGTCTGTGCAACCTCTTCTCTAGCAGGTTATGTCTTGGCTAAGAAACGTTTCTATGGTCAACGCATCCTCTTTGCAGTTTTTATCGCTGCCATGGCTCTTCCAAAACAAGTTGTCCTTGTACCATTGGTACGTATCGTCAACTTCATGGGAATTCACGATACTCTTTGGGCAGTTATCTTGCCTTTGATTGGATGGCCATTTGGGGTCTTCCTCATGAAACAGTTCAGCGAAAACATCCCAACAGAATTGCTTGAATCAGCTAAAATCGACGGTTGTGGTGAGATTCGTACCTTCTGGAGCGTAGCCTTCCCTATTGTGAAACCAGGATTTGCAGCTCTTGCGATTTTTACCTTCATCAATACTTGGAACGACTACTTTATGCAGTTGGTTATGTTGACTTCACGTCAAAACTTGACCATCTCACTCGGGGTTGCGACCATGCAGGCCGAAATGGCAACCAACTATGGTTTGATCATGGCAGGTGCAGCTCTTGCAGCCGTGCCAATCGTAACCGTCTTCCTTGTCTTCCAAAAATCCTTCACTCAAGGGATCACTATGGGAGCTGTCAAAGGTTAAGACCTTGCGAAAATCGAATTCAAACTACTTTAGTATCACCTTGCCATACTTAAGTATTGCCTGCGGTTGGCTTCCTAGTTTGTTCTTCGATTTTCATTGAGTATAAGAGAATATAGAGTTATAAGTGTCTACAAAATGGAGAGTGTGCAGTTGCTTCGTGAAGTTTTGTCAGACACTTATAAACTTAAGAATGAACTCTTTTCATGATACTAGTTAGAGTAGGTTCGTTTTATGGCAACTATTTCCCGCTTTAGTGGTATCTAAGATAAGCAATTAACGCTTATCTTAGACGGAATTTTTGAGACTGACGATGAAAGAGCAAAAGGCTCAAAAATTAGGAATTTGCTTCCGTCCGCACTATTACTGGGAAATAGAGAAAGGATAATTCGGAACTGAAAACTAGTAATTATCAGAAACGAAGGAAACAGTATGATTTTTGACGATTTGAAAAACATCGCCTTTTACAAGGGAATCCATCCCAATCTAGATAAGGCTATCGACTATCTCTACCAGCACCGTAAGGATTCTTTCGAACTCGGCAAGTATGAGATTGACGGGGACAAGGTCTTTCTAGTTGTGCAGGAAAATGTCCTCAATCAAGCTGAAAATGATCAATTTGAGCATCATAAGAACTATGCAGACTTGCATTTGCTGGTAGAAGGACATGAATATTCGAGCTACGGTTCACGTATCAAAGATGAGGCAGTAGCATTCGACGAAGCGAGTGACATTGGCTTTGTCCATTGTCATGAAAAATACCCACTCTTGCTGGGTTATCACAATTTTGCGATTTTCTTCCCAGGAGAACCTCACCAGCCAAATGGCTACGCAGGGATGGAAGAAAAGGTTCGCAAGTATCTCTTTAAAATTTTGATTGATTAAAAGAATCAGGAGGAGCAAACATGGCACAAAAAGGAGTAAACCTTATCAAGGCAGCATTTGATACAGATAATTTTCTCATGCGTTTCAGTGAGAAGGTCTTGGATATTGTGACAGTCAATCTTCTTTTTGTCGTCTCTTGTTTGCCCATCGTGACGATTGGAGTGGCGAAAATCAGCCTTTATGAGACCATGTTTGAGATTAAGAGAAGCAGACGGGTACCAGTCTTTAGAACTTATCTAAGAGCTTTCAAGCAAAATCTGAAACTGGGGCTTCAGTTAGGTCTGTTAGAGTTGGGCATTGTGTCATTAAGCCTTCTAGACCTCTATCTCTTCTGGGGTCAGACAGCTTTGCCTTTCCAGATTGTGAAAGCTATTTGTTTGGGGATTCTCATCTTCCTCACTCTGGTGATGCTGGCTAGTTATCCCATTGCTGCGCGCTATGATTTGTCTTGGAAAGAAGTGTTGCAAAAAGGGCTTATCCTAGCAAGTTTTAACTTTCCATGGTTCTTCCTCATGTTAGCCACTCTCTTTCTCATTGTGATGGTTCTTTATCTATCCGCCTTCACTCTCCTTTTGGGTGGGTCAGCCTTTATCCTCTTTGGTTTTGGTTTGCTAGTCTTTCTCCAAGCAGGTTTGATGGAGAAAATCTTCGCCAAATACCAGTAGGATGGCTTGTTTCTGAAACTACTTTCAATCGTTACAGTTTCTAAAATACAAGTAGAAACTAAAATCTAAGTGTATACAAGATATTGAAAGCGATTTTCACAAGGTGTATACTAAACTTGTAAAAATAGAACTGCTCTCAGCAGAAAAAAAGAAATCTTAGGAGAAAATCTATGTCAGATTTGAAAAAATACGAAGGTGTCATTCCAGCCTTCTACGCATGTTATGATGATCAAGGAGAAGTCAGTCCAGAGCGTACGCGCGACTTGGTCCAATACTTCATTGATAAGGGAGTTCAAGGTCTCTATGTCAACGGTTCTTCTGGTGAATGTATCTACCAAAGTGTGGCAGACCGCAAGTTGATTTTGGAAGAAGTCATGGCAGTTGCCAAAGGAAAATTGACTATCATTGCTCACGTTGCTTGCAATAATACAAAGGATAGTATGGAACTTGCTCGCCATGCGGAACGTTTGGGAGTAGATGCTATCGCAACAATCCCACCAATTTACTTCCGCTTGCCTGAGTACTCAGTTGCTAAATACTGGAATGACATTAGTGCTGCAGCACCAAACACAGACTACGTGATTTATAACATTCCTCAATTGGCAGGTGTTGCTTTGACTCCAAGCCTTTATACTGAAATGTTGAAGAATCCACGTGTTATCGGTGTTAAGAACTCTTCTATGCCAGTTCAAGATATCCAAACCTTTGTCAGCCTTGGTGGTGATGATCGCATCGTCTTTAATGGTCCAGACGAACAGTTCCTAGGAGGACGCCTCATGGGTGCTAAGGCTGGTATCGGTGGTACTTATGGTGCGATGCCAGAACTCTTCTTGAAACTCAATGAGTTGATTGCTGAGAAAGACTTGGAGACAGCGCGTGAATTGCAATACGCTATCAATGCAATCATTGGCAAACTCACATCTGCACATGGAAATATGTACGGTGTCATCAAAGAAGTCTTGAAAATCAATGAGGGACTTAACATTGGATCAGTTCGTTCGCCATTGACACCAGTGACTGAAGAAGATCGTCCAGTTGTAGAAGCAGCTGCAGCCTTGATTCGTGAAACCAAGGAGCGCTTCCTCTAATCTATAAGGAGGTAATTATGACACACTACGTTGCAATTGATATCGGTGGAACCAACATCAAATATGGTTTGATCGACCAAGAAGGCCAACTTGTTGAATCGCATGAAATGCCAACTGAGGCGCATAAGGGTGGACCCCATATCTTACAAAAGACAAAAGATATCGTAGCCAGTTATCTAGAAAAAGGCCCAGTAGCAGGTGTTGCCATTTCTTCTGCTGGGATGGTGGATCCAGACAAGGGTGAGATTTTCTATGCCGGACCGCAAATCCCTAACTATGCAGGAACCCAGTTCAAGAAGGAAATCGAGACGAGCTTTGATATTCCTTGTGAGATTGAGAATGATGTCAACTGTGCAGGTCTGGCTGAGGCCGTATCTGGTTCAGGCAAGGGAGCGAGTGTGACACTTTGCTTGACCATTGGAACAGGTATCGGTGGTTGCTTGATTATGGATGGGAAAGTCTTTCATGGATTTAGCAACTCAGCCTGCGAAGTCGGTTATATGCATATGCAGGATGGAGCTTTCCAAGATCTTGCCTCTACGACAGCCTTGGTGGAGTATGTAGCAGCAGCTCATGGAGACTCAGTTGATCAGTGGAATGGCCGACGCATTTTCAAGGAAGCTACTGAAGGAAACAAGATTTGTATGGCTGGTATTGACCGCATGGTAGACTACCTTGGGAAAGGTCTGGCAAATATTTGCTACGTTGCCAATCCAGAAGTGGTCATTCTCGGTGGCGGTATCATGGGGCAAGAAGCTATCCTCAAACCGAAGATTCGCGCAGCCTTGAAGGCCGCCTTGGTACCAAGCCTAGCTGAAAAAACACGATTAGAATTTGCCCATCACCAAAATACAGCAGGGATGTTGGGTGCCTATTATCATTTTATACTCAATGAAAATCAAAGAGCAAAGTAGGAAGCTAGCCGTAGGCAGTACTTGAGTACGGCAAGGTGAAGCTGACGTGGTTTGAATTTGATTTTCGAAGAGTATCAAGACAAAACAATCCTAGTTTGGAGCTATAGAATTAAGAAAAACACTGAATCACTACTTGAGTGAAAACTGTTTTGCTTAATTCTTTTTTTATTGAAAAATTTGAGCCAAAGGAGGTAATCGTGAGAAACTAGGAGAAAATAACTACCTTGCATAAGAAGTTAAGGCGAGAGCAATTCTATCATCCATTTAATTGATATTTAGCTTGACTAAATGGGAAAATGTGGAAAAATGATATAATGAGATGGACGAAAAATTGATAAATTAGAATTTCTAGAGGTGAGAGAAGTGTGGCAACACATCCAACTTAAATCGAAATCATATAAAATTACGAGGAGATTGTAAGATGAGTAATTATATAAAATTAAATGAAGATAGATGGAATAATGTAAAAAACGACTATACTGAGCCATTGACACATGAAGAATTAGAAGAAGCTAGAAAGCATCCAATTTCTGTCGCCTTAACTGTGGGGAAAAAAGTTCCGACAGAATGGTTTGAAAAAGCCAAGGGAAAAAAGATATTAGGGTTAGCTTGTGGTGGTGGCCAGCAGGGTCCCGTTTTTGCTGCAAAAGGTTATGATGTCACCATCATGGATTTTTCTAAATCACAATTAGAAAGAGATGAAATGGTTGCCAAAAGAGAAGGCTTAAAAATCAATACCGTTCAAGGCGATATGACAAAACCATTTCCATTTGAAAATGAAACTTTTGATATTATTTTTAATCCGGTTTCAAATGTATATATAGAAGATTTAGAAAACATGTATCATGTATAAAGAAGCCTCTCGCGTATTGAAAAAGGGTGGACTCTTAATGGTCGGATTTATGAATCCCTGGATCTACATGTATGATGCTGACACTGTATGGGACAAACCCGATGAGGAATTACTTTTAAAGTTTTCAATCCCTTTTAATTCAAGAGAGCTTGAAGAGGAAGGCAAAATCACCATCAATCCAGAATATGGATATGAATTTAGCCATACCTTAGAAAGTCAGATTAGAGGACAACTAAAAAACGGTCTCGCTATGATCGATTTTTATGAATCGTGTGACAAAAGACATCGCTTGTCACGTTATGGAAATGACTACATCGCTACACTTTGCATTAAACTATAATCTTATAGAACATACTTCTGGAGAATAGCTCGTTGTATTTTACGATTAGAATTTGCCCATCACCAAAATACAGCAGGGATGTTGGGAGCCTATTACCATTTCAAGACAAAACAATCCTAGTTTGGTTCAACCAAACTAGGATTTTCTAACGCGTTTTTGTCTACGATAGCCATTGAGTTTTTTATTTTCCCAATAACTATTAAAGATTTTTTCCTTGCTCTCGCGATTGATTTCTAAAAAGTAGGCATAAATCAAATCTATTAAAATGAGCATAGGGAGTTGAGCGGAAATACGCTGGATGTAAGAAGATTGATTATGACTTGCGACAAGGACTGTTTCGGTATAGGCCTGACTGTTTTTGTTTGGAGCGCTGGTAAAGAGAATGGTCTTGGCACCCATTTCCTTGGCATCCAACAAACTATCGAGGACGGATTGGGTAGTGCCTGATAGAGAAAAGCCAAGTACCAGACAGTTTTCATCCATGATACTGGTCGTCCAAGCAAAGCCATCCTGATCGGTCAAAGCTTCGCAGACAACACCTAATCGCATAAAGCGCAATTTCATCTCACGGGCAATCAGACCAGAACTTCCCGTCCCGAAAAAGTAAACTCGTTCAGCGTCATCGATTAATTGGGCAACGCGTTCCAGTTGTTCTTCGTCAATCAAATCCTGAGTTTGTTCTCGCATGATAGTGTAGCTTCGCAAAACACGTTTGGTCAAAGGACTGTGTTTGTGCGAATGAGTGTCCGGTTTACTAGCCTGATGCTGGTATTGAAAGACGAACTCTCGGTAGCCTGTAAAACCACACTTTTTGGCAAAGCGGGTCAAGGCTGCTTGGGAGATATGTAATTTCTGGGTAACTTGCTGAGAAGAGAGATCATCTTGGATTGTTTCAGCTTGCAAAAAATAGCGAGCGATTTCTTGCTCGAGCTCGGTTAATTCTTCAAAATGGAGGTCGATTATGGTTGCGATATCTGGCTTGTTCATGAGGCTCCTTTTTATGAGTCAAAGTCTTAAAAGTTAACGCTTTCCTAACTATCACTATCATTATATCATAGAAAATAGGATAACCAAATAAAAAGGCATTTTCAATTAAAAGTCAAAAAATGCTTCGACTTTTCCAAGAGTTTCTCCGTAAAATATGGTACAATGAAATGTACTGAGCTTCACCTGTTTGCTCTATTATTTTAGGGAAAATAAAGGTGGAAATCGGGAATTTTTCTAGAAAAGAGTCTTAGTTGTATGAGAAAATTTAATAGCCATTCGATTCCGATTCGGCTTAATTTACTATTTGCGATTGTCATCCTGCTCTTTATGGCCATTATTGGTCGATTGTTATACATGCAGGTGCTCAATAAGGATTTTTATGAAACAAAATTGGCCTCAGCCAGCCAAACAAGGGTAACAACTAGTTCAGCTCGTGGACAGATCTATGATGCGGCAGGGAAACCCTTGGTAGAAAACACTGTCAAGCAGGTTGTTTCTTTCACACGAAACAATAAAATGACGGCGGCTGAATTGAAGGAGACAGCCAAGAAACTTCTCACATATGTAAATGTAACCTCCCCTGATCTGACAGATCGACAGATTGCAGACTACTACTTGGCGGACCAGGATATTTACAAAAAAACAGTCGAATCCTTGCCAAGCGATAAACGCCTGGATTCAGATGGGAACCGCTTATCGGAAGCGACACTTTACAATAATGCGGTTGAAAGCATTGACGTGAGTCAACTTAATTATACAGATGACCAGAAAAAGGAAATCTATCTCTTTAGTCAGCTCAATGCTGTTGAAAATTTTGCAACGGGAACCATTTCTACGGATGCCTTAGATGATACCCAAGTTGCTCTCGTTGCATCAGCGTCCAAGGAATTACCAGGTATCAGCATTTCAACCTCATGGGATCGTAAAGTACTGGATACATCTTTATCGACAATCGTCGGTAGCGTTTCAAATGAAAAGTCAGGACTTCCAGCAGAGGAAGTTGATGCCTATCTCAAAAAAGGGTATTCTCTCAATGACCGAGTGGGAACTTCCTATCTTGAAAAGCAATATGAAGATGTTCTTCAAGGCAAACGCTCCGTCAAAGAAATCCACCTCGACAAACACGGAAATATGGAAAGTGTGGAAAATGTCGAAGAAGGAAGTAAAGGAAACAACATCAAGTTAACGATTGACCTAGCTTTCCAGAATGGTGTGGACGACCTACTCAAGAGCTACTTCAACTCAGAGTTGGGTAACGGTGGAGCAAAGTACTCTGAAGGAGTCTACGCTGTAGCTCTTAATCCTAAAACCGGTGCAGTTCTGGCGATGTCGGGTGTCAAGCATGATGTCGAATCCGGTAAATTAAGTTCAGATTCGCTTGGAACAGTAACCGATGTCTTTGTACCCGGTTCGGTCGTTAAGGCGGCGACCATCAGCTCTGGTTGGGAGAATGGAGTCTTATCAGGGAATCAGACCTTGACAGACCAACCGATTGTCTTCCAAGGTTCAGCTCCAATTAATTCTTGGTATACTCAGGCCTACGGTTCATTCCCGATTACAGCTGTGGAAGCCTTGGAGTATTCTTCTAATGCCTACATGGTTCAAACGGCTTTGGGCATTATGGGTCAGACCTATCAACCCAATATGTTTGTTTTAACTAACAATTTAGAATCCGCTATGGGGAAACTTCGTTCGACATTTGCGGAATATGGTCTTGGAGCCTCAACAGGCATTGACCTTCCAGATGAGTCAACTGGTTTTATTCCAAAAGAGTATAATTTCGCTAATTACATTACCAATGCATTTGGTCAGTTTGATAACTACACCCCAATGCAATTGGCCCAGTACGTTGGAACTATTGCCAACAACGGTGTTCGGATTGCACCTCACATTGTCGAGGGGATTTATGGAAACAATGACCAAGGTGGCTTAGGTAGTCTGGTTCAAGAAACAGCCACTAAGGAACTAAACAAGGTCAATATCTCAGAATCAGATATGGCTATCTTGCAGCAAGGTTTCTATCAAGTTTCGCATGGAACGAGTGCTCTGACAACTGGTCGTGCCTTTTCAAATGGCGCAGCCGTTTCCATCAGTGGGAAAACGGGTACTGCCGAAAGTTACGTTAATGGCGGTCAAAAAGCCAACAATACTAACGCAGTCGCCTATGCGCCGACCGAAAATCCTCAAATCGCAGTCGCAGTCGTCTTTCCTCATAACACCAACCTTACAAACGGTGTCGGACCTTCTATTGCACGCGACATTATCAATCTTTATCACCAACACCATCCAATGAATTAGAAAGGAACTTATGCTGTATCCAACACCTATTGCCAAGCTGATTGATAGCTATTCAAAGTTACCAGGTATCGGGATTAAAACGGCTACCCGCCTCGCCTTCTATACCATTGGAATGTCTGATGACGATGTCAATGAATTTGCCAAAAATCTCCTATCTGCCAAGCGGGAATTAACCTATTGTTCCATCTGTGGCCGCCTGACGGATGATGACCCCTGCTCAATCTGTACAGATCCGACTCGAGATCAGACAACCATCTTGGTGCTAGAGGATAGTCGCGATGTGGCTGCTATGGAAAACATCCAAGAATACCACGGACTCTATCATGTCTTGCACGGCCTCATTTCTCCGATGAATGGCATCAGCCCAGACGATATCAACCTCAAGAGTCTCATGACCCGTCTCATGGATAGTGAGGTTTCAGAGGTGATTGTGGCAACCAATGCGACAGCGGATGGGGAAGCGACATCGATGTATCTCTCTCGTTTGCTCAAGCCAGCTGGTATCAAGGTCACTCGCCTAGCACGAGGACTAGCCGTGGGAGCAGATATCGAGTATGCGGACGAAGTCACACTCTTACGAGCCATTGAAAATCGGACAGAGTTGTAGGAGTCAGTAAAAACGTAGCTCATTTTGACACATAAGACAAGCCCTAGGAATTTTTCTAGGGCTTGTCTTTTTCTGTTTCTCACGAGAGGTGAACAAGCCTTGCTAATAAGACTACTCAAACTATAAGGCATCAGAAAACGGGTCTCCAAAATCACTAGTGGCGTCTTTGTCAAACTCATTCACTGAGCGATAGAGTTTACTCTAAGGAGATGAGCTCACTTGCCCTTAGGATTTGTTTTGAAATCGTACTATTTTTGTGTTATGATATGGTCAATATACAATGAATAAAGGGAGTTTGAAGTATGGGTGGAAAGATAAAATCTAGCACGATAGCAGCAGAGGCAGCTATTAATGAATTGGTCGGGTATGACACGAGCAAGAAGCAAAATCAGCAAGTAGAATTTTCATATACTTCTGAAATTGCTGGGATGGAAGCTGGACGTCAGGCCTGCAATCAAATGCTTCAGGCGGTCAGTGATTTCAGCTCGGCTGTTTTGACCCAAGCAAATAAGTTTCCAGAAATTGCTCATAAGATTGAAAAACGCGACGTAGAGCTGGCTAAGAGATGGGAACATTAAAAATGGCAGATAAGAACGAAGAAAAACGCTACAAACTTTGGCGAGAAATTGTCAAGATTGACGATAAAGAAGAAAGTCTTCAGACTCTAAAAAGACAATATGAACAGCAGGTAACTCACTTTCACTCAGAAATCCAGAGTATCCACCATCGTATGGCGACTCTATTAGCTATCTCGCCTAGTTCTCGTCAAGTGATAGAGCAAATCGAAAGTGATAATAGAACCATTCAACGACAGATCAACTCTTATGTAGATGAGGAACTGGATGAATTGGGAAAACAAACGAAGAAGGCTCGTCGGTCTTTCGATGAAGCTAGAGAAGAACTGATATCAGAAAGGAATCGGCTACCATGGGAGTAAAATACAGCGCACAAGAATCCCAAGAATTGATTCAAGCTATGACTAACAATCTCCAGGTCGCAAATGAAGTCACGGACCGCTTATCTAGTGGATGTGACCACCTGATTTCCTCTTTAGACTCAGGTGAGCTGACAGGAGCAGCCTACACAGCTGGGAAGGGTCTTTTTACAGAGATTATCATCCCCAGCATCAAGAAGTTACAAGCAGCGATAGATGATATCCAACTAGAGTTGACCTCCTACAAAAATGCGGATGCTCAGGTCTCTGGATATGGAGATTTGGACATGGACCAGCTCAAGGAACTGAAAAAATTGAGGGAAGAGCAGTTAGCTATCGTAGAAGCTCAGATTCAAGCGAGGGAGAATTGGTTAAATCAAATCAAAGATTTCTTTACACTGAATTGGGGGAAAGCTTTCTCTGAGAAGACCATCCTCTACAATACCAAGTCTCAAATCGAGTCAGGTATTCAGGATTTGGATGACAAGATTGAAAAACTAGAATTTTTTGTCTCAGAGGTTTCCCAGTATTTCAGCGATAGTCTAGAAGTCCTTAGCTTAGCGATTCAAGGAGCTACGCAACTAAGTAAAGTCATTGTCGATAGCGATGGCAACTACTATGCGGACGGTCTGGACATGAGCTGGGTGCAAAAGATGAAGGATGTGAAGATTGTTTCGCATGCAAAAAGAGATTTTCAAGATTCAGAAACTCGTGCAATCAATAAAGCTTCTAGGGATATGATGCTATCGGACGATGGTGATGCCTACTATCGTGCCGAATTAAAGAAGCGCTTAAAAGGCCATGACAAGTCCGAATGGGATAAAATAATTGACGACTACAATCACACTCTTAAGATTGATGAGACAGGGAATATCATTGAAATTCATTCCTTGGAACAAGGCTATGTCGTTTTAAAAAATGGGAAATATGATGCTGACTATACTCATTTGGTTAACAAAAAGCTTGATGAACTAAAAGCCCAAAACTTTGAAGCAAATTCAGTCGAATTTTGGAGTGGAGTAGCTCAAATTTTCTCTGGATTGGGAGTTTACTTTGCGAGTGGAGCCCTAGAAGTCTTGAGTGTAATGGCTGGTCCGCCAACAGCAGGGACAAGTATCGTAGCTGGTACCGCAGCATCTGTAACAGGGGTTCAATATGGGAATGTACTGATAGCTAGTGGAGCAGTAACTAGCTTATCAGCTATCACAAAGACAGCCTTACAAAATGGCGAAATTCAGGTTGATTATTCCAGTAACTATGACAGCTGGAAGGCAAATAAACCGACGAGTAAGTCTTTTGGAAAAAAGATTTCTGGACGAGTTAACGGTAAAAAAGTCGATAATATTCGAGTTGATGCGGAGCCAGATAGTGGGAAAATCCAAGTTCAATCGGGGAGTGGAAAGTCAGGTTATAACCTCGACATAGATATTGAAGCCTCAACTATTTCAAGTAGGCAGGATATTGTAAACTGGGTAAATGAACAATCTGAACTAAATGGACTTGGAAAAGGAGCTAAAGAAGAAGTTATCAAAAATATGTGGAAAGCTTTTAAATACTTGACGCAATAAGGAGTGAACAATGAAATTATATTTAAAAGGTGATTATACAAAAAGAGTACCTTATGGTTATTTAGAACTAGCTGGTAAAATGTGGTTTCCAGAAGATGAGCAAATTTCTTACTCAAATGCTGGGAACAATGATGCATTACAAGAAGATTTTTTCTCAAATTTATCCTTGAGGAAAGGCACTGCCGATAAGAGATGGTCTAGTGTCCCCCTAAAGGAAGGGGTACGAAGACTCTTTTCACATATTAAGGAAAGTATTGAAATTAATTTTGAAGATGCATTTGCTACGGATTATAATGAAAAGGGAGACTATCTCCGTATTTTAACCACCCATCTAGAAGTTTTGACAGTTGATAAACGAGCTATGTACATTATGGCGCTTGAGATTGCAAAGGTGATTGATGGGCAAATTAGCGAGGATAATAAGAAGACATGGCTAACAGTCGAGGAGTTTAGGAAAAAGCACGAGGCTATTCTATCTCTAACTTTTGAAGAAGCAAATGAACTAAGTTTGACTGAAATTCAAACGATGGATGTGGTAGACGACCCTCTTTGGGAGGAAGAAGCCAATCGTCGAAAAGAATATATACTAGCACATGGAGGCGATATCTCAGATTTATGAGACTATATATCAAAAGTGATTTTACGAAAAAAATAGACTTCACAACTAGAGAGCTTGTTTGGAAGATGTGGTTTAAGGAACGGAATGGCAAGAAAATAAGTTTCTCCAATGTTGGTGATGATGCTATGTTACAGGATGATTTCTTTTTTGGAGTTCAATTTGATAAATGGCGATTTAATGATAAACGATGGAATCATATACCATACGATAAGAGCAATCCTTGGACTTCGTTTTCTGATGAAAACATTCAATTGGAATTTGAAAATGATTTTATTACTGATGGGAGAGAACGTGGAGAAAACCTTAGGATTGCTACGACACATACGGATATTTTAACGGTTGATAAACGAGCTATGTATATCATGGCAGTCGAGGTAGCTTCTGCAATTGATGGTCAGATTAGCGAGGAAGACGAGTGAGACTATACATCAAAGGCGATTACACCAAAGAAATTCCATTTGATTACATGGAACTAGCGAAAAGGATGTGGTTTGAGAAAAAAGATGGAATAGAGCCAGATTTATCGTATGCTGGGTATCTAGATTTACCAATCGATAAACTTTCTATTCACTTAGAATTAGACAAGGAAACTCATGATGTTAGATGGAGGAGTGTCCAAATAAAGGAAGGGATAAAATATGATTTTTTATCCCATAAGTCAGAATATATACAGCTAGATTACGAAGATGCAATGATGTCGGATTTTCGTGAGAAAGGTGAATGTTTAAGAATTGCTTCTACCCACCTTGACCTTCTCACTGTTGATAAACGAGCTATGTATATTATGGCCATTGAAATTGCGACTGCTATTGATGGTCAGATTAGCGAAGATGATAAAGA
>NZ_AJRG02000010.1:0-66766 GCF_000298715.2 Streptococcus sp. GMD5S | reverse complement strand
CATAGATTCGAACTTTATCCTCATAAGTTAGTTTCATTTAAAAACACCCCAAAAGTTAGATTTTTTCTGTCTAACTTTTGGGGTGCGGTTCATTAGATAATCTTTTTTATGTTCTTAATACAAATCAAGATAATTATCAACTTCCCATTGTGAAACAAAGGTTGCATAGCTGGCCCACTCGATACGTTTCGCTTCAAGGAAGCTAGTGTAGATGTGTTCACCTAGGGCTGCCTTGACCACGTCATCCTCAGTCAAAGCTTTCAAAGCGTTGTGAAGAGTTGATGGAAGATCAGTGATTCCAGCTTCCTTACGCTCTTCTGCTGTCATGATGTAGATATTCTCTTCGATAGGAGCTGGTGCTTCGATTTTGTTTTCAATACCATGCAAACCAACTTCCAAAAGAACCGCCATAGCGATGTATGGGTTTGCCATTGGGTCCACTGAACGCAACTCAAGACGAGTTCCCATACCACGTGAAGCCGGCACGCGCACAAGTGGCGAACGGTTACGACCAGCCCAAGCAATGTAAACAGGTGCTTCATAACCTGGAACCAAACGTTTGTATGAGTTAACTGTTGGGTTCATGATAGCAGTATAGTTGTAAGCATGCTTGATCAAACCGCCAAGGAAATGGTAGGCCGTTTCAGACAACTGCATTCCTTTTGGATCATTTGGATCAAAGAAGGCATTGTTTCCTTCTGCATCAAACAAGGACATATTACAGTGCATACCTGATCCAGCAATACCAAATTTTGGTTTTGCCATAAAGGTTGCGTACAAACCGTGTTTACGAGCAATGGTTTTTACTACGAGCTTAAAGATTTGAATCTTGTCACAGGCACGAAGGACTTCATCATACTTGAAGTCAATTTCATGTTGTCCAACCGCAACCTCGTGGTGACTCGCTTCTACTTCAAATCCCATTTTGGTCAAGACATTCACGATTTCACGACGTGTATTGTCCGCAAGGTCAGTAGGCGCCAAATCAAAGTAGCCACCCTTGTCATTCACTTCAAGTGTTGGGTCGCCATTTTCATCCAACTTAAATAGGAAGAATTCTGGCTCTGGACCAAGGTTGAAGGATTTGAATCCTACTTCTTCCATATGACGAAGTGCACGCTTCAGATTACCACGTGGGTCACCTGCAAAGGGTTCGCCTTCTGTTGTATAGACATCACAGATCAAACCTGCAACACTTCCATTTTCATCTCCCCAAGGGAAGACTGTCCATGTATCCAAGTCTGGGTACAAGTACATATCTGACTCATTAATACGTACAAAACCTTCAATAGAAGATCCATCAAACATGGCTTTATTTGACAAGACCTTATCTAACTGTTCATCTGTAGCAGGAATTTCGACGTTTTTCATCGTCCCCAGGATATCTGAAAACATGAGACGAATAAAGGTAACATTTTTTTCCTTGACTTCACGACGAATATCTGCAGCTGTGATTGGCATGGGTTTTCTCCTTAATATATATGACTACTTGCGATTGCCTAACCGCGACCAAAGGGTGACCGTACTGAAGCAAAGCGCCCCTGCTGGAGGAGTTCATTGTGGAGTGCGCGACGCACTTCCGTCTGACTCACGGCTTTCTTGGACTTCGCCTCGCGTTCAGCATATTTTTTCTTAATCGCAGCAATATTATGACCTTCAGAGATATAATCTTTGATTTCAAGCAGACGATCCATGTCATTCAACGAATACATGCGACGGTTCCCTTCGTTTCGATCAGGTTTGATCAACTCTTGATCTTCATAATAACGAATCTGACGCGCTGAGAGATCGGTCAATTTCATAACACTGCCGATAGGAAAAACAGCCATATTTCGGCGAAATTCTCTTTCCTTCATTTACAATTTCCTTCTTCCTGTCTATTATAGTCTAAAAAAAGACATACGTCAACGAATAATGTCATAAAATGTAACATTATTTTCTTTTTTTCTCCCAAAAGAGTTTCAGTTGCTCAATATCATAATTTACAAGGATTGCGACAAAAACTCCCATAAATGTTTCAAATACACGTGCAAACACGTACAAAAATGTTTCTCCGCTCGGTATTGATAGGGTAATGATCAACATAGCCGCTACACCACCGATAACTCCTGCCTTGTTGTTCATGGCGACATTTGTCATAATGGTTAACATGGTGCAAATCGGAACAACTAGTAAAGTTACCCAAAAGGCTCCATGAAATAAAGTGTTTAAGAGGAAAAAGACAAGGGCGTAAAAACCGCCAATACTATTTCCTAAGATACGCGAAGTTCCAAAATGGACGCTCTTATCAAAGCTCTCTCGTAAACTGAAGACTGCTGTCAATGCTCCGATTTGAAGCCCCTTCCAGCCAAAAAAACCAAAAATCAAGAGAACTATAAATACGGCAATCCCTGTTTTGAAGGTTCGCATACCAAGCTTGAACTGTGACTTATCAAATTTATATTTTTTAAAATAACTCATAATCTCAACTTTCTACTACCATTTTAACATAAATTAGTTGATTTTATGAGTGAAAATCAATAGGAAGCGTTTTTAATTTAGGGGTACAAAAAAGAGGAAACAGAGTTCCTCTTTTCTATTTAAATTCAGAGCTTAGTTGCTTTAATCTTCTTTACGTTTCAACTGACCAAGTCCTAAAACTCCTACTAAAGCTGCTAGACCAAGATATGGCATGTAGCTTGAATCATTTGTACCTGTTTGAGGTAGAGTAGGATTCCCTTTTGGATTTGGAGTAGGAGTTGTTGGCTCCTCTGGTTTCTTAGGTTCTGGCGTTGTCGTGCGAACTGTATTTGAAGCATAAGCAACTTTGTTCACAGTATTTACATAGGTATTTTCAAAGGTTCCGACAGCAATTCGTTTCATTTGAATATAAGTCTCAGCCTGGAATGGAGAATCCAACTGAATCTCTTGAAGGAATTCTTCCTTGAAGCGAATTGTAATCATTCCCTTATCTTGATTATGTTCAACCTGTGTTTCAGCTGTTAAGTCTGTCCCTGCCTTAATAACACGACCGTCTTTCAATCGGATATCAACCTTGGCAAGAACTTTATAGTTTCCAGTGTATTGATCACCTTTTTGGTCATAATCATCTACAAAACTATAGTCATTCAAGTCCTCAGAATGATTTTGTGGAATCAAACCACCGATTAAACGATAATTGAAGAACTGGTTCAACGGAATTGTTTGGCCATCAATATTGTCACTGCTTGGATCCATACTGATTGTCACATCTTTTTTCGGTGTGATTTTCGGTACGTTGTTGACAACTACTTCTGTAGCATAGCCATTTCCAAAATCAATTTGGTAGGCTTTGTTTTCATACTTACCACCCGTTTGACCAAATTCAGGTTTAACTGTCATCGGATCTGTGATTAGCAATGATTTTCCTGCTGCTACATAGTTCTTGTAGAATTCAGCTGGATTATCAGCTGAGAAGAGTTGGAAAGCACCTTTAACAGTGATGTTTGCTTTCTTCAACAGATCTTGAACCTTCTTAGGCGCAGCTTCTAAACTATCAAATTGTTGAACACTGACACCTGGTACAAGATTGCCCTCTAGATCACGAATCTTAACCAATTCTGGTTGAAGGGTTAAGGCTTCTTCTGGATAATCATCCACATAGTAGAAACCATTTTGAATCGCTTCTTTAGAAGATTTATCTCCCTTGTATTGGTCCAAATCCCATGTGAGTTCATAGTAGTTCGTTGAACCAGCTAGAACTTCTTTGCCATCAATATTCACACCTTGCTTGTTCTTGTTAACTTTCAAAGGCTTGATGTAGTTGTTATTTGGATTGTCAGGATCATTTGGTTTACCTGGAGTCGTTACACGAACAATGTTTGACTTGACACCGTAGGCGTCGTTGACTGTCAATGTAAAGTTATTCGTATAAGTCGCCCCATCATTCAAGACACGACCAACAACAGTTGGATATAGAGTCTCAAAGGACTTTGTCAAATCTGCATTGAAAGCAGCCAAGGTCTCCTCAGTAGCCTTAAAGGTTACAGTGTGACTAGCTTTATCATAGCTTGTTTCAAAACCTTTGCTTGCAGCCTTGGTTGTTTCCAAATCAAACTGATAGCCAGTTGGAAGTGGATCTACCAATACAAACGAAGTTGTTTTTGGACGACCAGCTGTCAACGCTTCTGTTTTCAACTCAAACTTCACTACAGACTGCTTAGCAACGAGAGTACGATCGATATCTACTCCATCCTCATTTTTAATTTCTTTATTAATCTGAGGTTGTGCAAATAGACGATTGTAATGGAAGTGAACTGTTGGCACCGCTGGTGGTGTTGGCAACTGCTTAGGAGTTGGTGCTACCGGCGGAGTTGGCAATGGATCATAGTTTGGCTCTTCTGGTTTTGATGGCTCTGGTTGATCTGGAGTTTTTACCGGTGGAGTTGGCTCATTTTCATAGCTTGGTGCTACTGGAGCTGGTTCCAATGGTTTCTCTGTCTCATATGTTGGCTCTTCTGGTTTTGATGGCTCCGGTTGATCTGGAGTTTTTACCGGTGGAGTTGGCTCATTTTCGTAGTTTGGTGCTACTGGTGCTGGCTCCAATGGCTTCTCTGTCTCATATGTTGGCTCTTCCGGTTTTGACGGCTCCGGTTGATCTGGAGTTTTTACCGGTGGAGTTGGCTCATTTTCGTAGTTTGGTGCTACTGGAGCTGGTTCCAATGGTTTTTCTACTTCATAAGAAGGAGCTTGTGGAGCAGTTGGTTCAACTGGTGGAGTTGGTTTTTCCTTGGTAATTTTCGGAACGTTAACGGCACGAATCTTACCATTGAGTGAGTACCAGATGTTTGGTCTTTTACCTTCAGTATTGTCTCTTCCAGGTACTTGAGGCATTTCTGCTACAGACATCACATTGGTAGCAGATGTTGCACCAACTGTAACGTGATTCGTAGGACCGGACATACTAATAGCACCTGCACCATACCAAGAGTTTGGTGCATCTGATGAATCCCACCCCGATCCAGGTTCATTTGCTCTAGGATACATAGTCCAACGAGATCCACCCTGATCTTTTCTAAAATTGAGGGTTTTGGTAGCATAAATCATTCCATCTTTTTCATCAATAGATGAACCTGAAATTTTGATAAAAGTACCACTATAATCCTTGGCCATCTCAATAGAGTTGTGTTCACGGTTAAGTGAGGCTACTGAAAGAAGAGCATTGTCAAAATTAATTGGTTGGTCATTTTCATCGTAGAAGGTGAATTCATTTTTAATGAAAATTGACGTATCTTTTTCTACCTGACCCGTAAAGGCTGAAGCAAAAACCCCTAAAGTTGGGTCACTAAAGATTCCCAACCAAACTTTTCCAGTAGGATTTTTAAATTGCGAAGAAGGATCTACAGTATATTTGTAAACAATCTTGGAAATCTTTTTACCGTTGTAGTATGAATTTTGAAGGTTAGTATAAGTTGCAGTTACGCTTTGCCCACGTTCTAGAAGCACAGAGCCCCATTTAACCTCTGTTTTATTTCCTACATTAGTCGTCCAGTCTGATTTATCATTGATGTTACCATACAATTCCACTGAAGAAGTAGTTGCACCGTTTTCCAAGTTCTTGACATTTAGATTGTCTAACTGAAGATTTTTCTTGCCATATTGGTCTGTGTCTTTCTTAAAGGCTTCATCAACTGCTGCTGCAGTGAGAAGTTTTCCTTCCGTTTTGAGATCAAGTTGAGCATTCGATTCTAAGTCATAAACCAGACTCTGAGCAGATGGCTTAGACAAGTAACCATCTTGATCTTTATTCTTTTCAAGTTCTACCAATGCAGCCTTAATTTTGGCCTGCTCATCTTCATAAGCCTGCAACTTAGCCGGATACTCAGCCAACTCTTTCTTATATTTGGCAAGATCAGCTTCATATTTAGCTAATTTTGCTTCATAGTCAGTTTTAGCCGCGGCATTCCGTTGCTTGATTTCTTCGTTTTCAGCTTGGAGCGCTGCATTTTTAGCTGTGTTTTCTTCAACAGCCTTCTCATAAGCTGCTTTAGCATCAGCATTTGCCTTTTGAACACGAGCTAGTTCTGTCTGATAAGCCGCTAACTTAGTTTGGTAGTCTGTTTCGTTAGCTGCATTCGCTTGTTTGACTGCTGCCAAGTCTTTTTCGTATTGTGCTATTTTAGCCTCATAAGTTGCCTTGGCTGTTTCATTTCGTTGTTTAATAGCTTCATTTTCAGCTTGGATAGCATTGTTTTTAGCTGTGTTTTCTTCAACAGCCTTTTCATAGGCTATTTTTGCATCAGAATTAGCCTTTTGAACACGTGCCAATTCTGTTTGATAAGCTGCTAATTTAGCTTGATAATCAGCATCATTATCCTCTTTAGCTTTCTTAATAGCTGCAAGGTCTGCTTCATACTGCTTCATCGCTGCTTCATAATTCGCTTTTGCAGTTTCATTACGCTGTTTAATCGCTTCATTTTCAGCTTTAAGCGCTTCGTTTTTAGCTGTGTTTTCTTTTACTGCTTTATCATAAGCCTCTTTAGCTTCAGCATTAGCTTTTTGTACTCGAGCTAATTCTGTCTGGTAAGCTGAAAGTTTATTTTGATAATCCTGTTGACTATCTTCATTTGCTTTTTTGACAGTTGCTAAATCTTTTTGATATTGTGCTAGCTTAGCCTCATATTCTGCTTTAGCTGTTGCATTAGCAGTGTTGATTTTTTCAACTTCTTCTTGATGACTTTTTAGATCTTTTTGGTACTTGTCATCCGCTGCTTTGTTTTCAGCATTGATTTTATCTGTTTCAGCCTGATGAGCTGCGACTTCTTTTTTATATGCTTCAGTTGTTGTCTTTACTTCTTCAGCCTGTTTAGCATAGTCGCTTTTAATCTCATCTTGCTTTTGAGCATTCTCTGTAGCAGTTGTGGCTGTTCCTTTGTCTTTTGTTTCATCTTGAACTACCTTAACTCCTGCAGATTTTGCATCAGCAACTGCTTTATCCAAATCAGCTGATGATACTTCTACTGGCAAAGCTGAGTCTTTAGAACCAGCCTTAGCTTGGCTTTCTTTGGCAACTTGGCTCATTTCACCCTGAGCTTCAGGTAAATTTGTAGCCGGGTTTCCTGTAGTAGCTACCTCAACCGTACTTGTACTAGTTGTCTCTGTAACTTCATCAGCAAATACTGCTTTGTCTGCAAAAGCAATCAAAGCCGTTCCTAAAACAGCACCACACAAAGTTTTGGCAACTTTGCTTTTACGAAATCCATAGACTTCTTTTTTATTTTTCATTATAATCCTTTTCCTTATCTAAATTTAGTCATTACTCC
Organism: Streptococcus sp. GMD5S; assembly: GCF_000298715.2. Lineage (GTDB taxonomy): Bacteria > Bacillota > Bacilli > Lactobacillales > Streptococcaceae > Streptococcus. The sequence goes on along the minus strand of NZ_AJRG02000010.1, from coordinate 59,486 downwards.
TCATTCTAGCACTTTACAAGGCAGGATGCAAATATTTACTCTTTTTTTTATTTATAGAAAAATTCCACCTATTTATAAATTAAATTAAAAAGAAGATGATCACACCATCTTCTTTTAGTTAAACTATTTATTTTTCAGTCAAAGCTGCCAATCCTGGAAGAACTTTACCTTCAAGGAGTTCCATTGATGCTCCACCACCAGTAGAGATCCATGAGAACTTGTCTGCACGGCCAAGGTTGATGGCTGCAGCAGCTGAGTCACCACCACCGATGATTGATTTTACGCCTGGTTGTTTCACGATAGCATCCATGACACCGATTGTACCAGCTTGGAAGTCAGGGTTTTCAAATACACCCATAGGTCCGTTCCATACAACTGTTTTCGCACCAGTCAAAGCTTCGTCAAATTTAGCGATAGATTTTGGACCGATATCCAAACCAAGGAAACCTGGGTCTACTGCTTCACCTTCAGTGTCTTTCACTTCAGTGTAGTCAGCAAATGCGTTTGCTTCTTTTGAGTCAACTGGCAAGATCAATTTGCCGTTTGCTTTTTCAAGAAGAGCTTTCGCAACATCCAATTTGTCTTCTTCTACAAGTGAGTTACCGATTTCGATACCTTGAGCTTTGTAGAATGTGTAAGTCATCCCACCACCGATAAGAACTTTATCAGCTTTTTCAAGCAAGTTTTCGATAACACCGATCTTGTCTGAAACTTTTGAACCACCAAGGATTGCTACGAATGGACGTTCTGGAGCTTCAACTGCTTCTTGGATGTAGGCAATTTCGTTTTCAAGAAGGAAACCAGCAACTGCTTTTTCAACGTTTGCTGAGATACCAACGTTAGATGCGTGTGCACGGTGAGCTGTACCGAATGCATCGTTTACGAAAATACCATCTCCAAGTGATGCCCAGTATTTACCAAGTTCAGGATCATTTTTAGATTCTTTCTTGCCGTCAACATCTTCGTAACGAGTGTTTTCAACCAAGAGAACTTGTCCATCTTCAAGAGCGTTGATCGCAGCTTCCAATTCAGCACCACGAGTGACACCTGGAAGGAAAGCAACGTCTTGACCCAATTTAGCTGCCAAGTCAGCAGCTACAGGAGCAAGTGATTTACCAGCTTTGTCTGCTTCTTCTTTTACACGGCCAAGGTGAGAGAAGAGGATTGCACGTCCACCTTGTTCAAGGATGTACTTGATAGTTGGAAGAGCTGCAGTGATACGATTATCATTGGTAATCACGCCATCTTTAACAGGTACGTTGAAGTCAACACGAACGAGAACTTTTTTCCCTTTCAAGTCAACGTCTTTAACAGTCAATTTTGCCATTAGATATGACTCCTTCTTTTTTTATACGTGTTAATTATATCACAAAATCAGCAAAAGAGATAGAAAAACCCTAAACTTTTCTTGTTCTTTCCTCTATTTATTAACCTAAAAATCTAGGATTGCAGTTCGGGAAATAGAAATTTTCACATAATTCGGTTGGAATAATTTAGGCAAATTTCTTGATTGATCTGCCTAATTACTTCTATACCATTCTTTTTCTAATATTTTAATCCTTAATATTCTAAACTCTACAGTCCTTCTTTTTGAATTGCTAGGTTTCTTATTATACAATATAACTAAAATAGTTTCTTCAGTTTGTACTATTTGAGATTAAAAGAAGAGGAATTGCTACCATGAAATTAGAAAGACTAATCTATATTTTACTGTCTCTTTTAAATAAGAAGAGAATAACAGCTAAAGAGATTGCAGAGAGGTTTGAAATATCTACTCGAACTGTATATAGAGACATGGATACACTCAGTTTAGCGGGGATTCCAATCTATTCGGAACGTGGAGATAAGGGAGGTTTCTATATACCAAGCGACTATAAGATAGACAGAAACTATTTCACTGAGGAAGAGAGACAGTTTATCATTAATATGAGCCAAAATGTTAGTAAAATCGTTGGTCATTCAAGTCTTGACAGTATCGAGCACAAGCTGTCTTCTCAAGAAATTACAAGAGCAAACAGTCCTTTTTACTTTGATCTCAGTTCCTGGACTCTTAATACAAATTATTTACTAGAAATTGAGGAAGCGATACAAACTGAACAGATGATTTCTTTTTCTTACTATTCGAAAAAACAAGAGAAAAGTCAGCGAACAGTTATTCCATACAGATTGATCTATAAACTGAATGCTTGGTATGTTATCGGTTACTGCTTAGAGAAATTAGATTTTCGTATTTTTAAATTAACTCGAATTCGAGAACTAGAACCAGTGGAGATAAAAGATAAATCATTCGATTATCCACGTTTATCTCAAGAAAAGTTAGAGCTTTTTTTAAATCCCCCCAAAAATAAAGTGGAGGGGCAAAGAGAAGAAATCGAACTAGTTTTTACAAGATTTGCACTTCCAAAAATCTACGATCACTTCACGGAAGAAGAAATCAGAGTCGAGGACGAAATAATAAAAGTTCAGGCATTTAGAGCTTTAACTCCTTCATTTTTTGATTTACTATTAAGTTTTGGTTATCAAGTAAAGGTCGTATCCCCAAGTCACTTACAAAATCTACTGGTCAGTACTCTCAAAAAAAATCTTCAGCAATATGACAACCTGTAGTCATATTGCCTTTTGTATACTCTTAAGTGGGCAAAATATTTCGTGATATTCATCATAGCCCAATTATTTTACAGGAGGTTCCAAATGGATACAAAAACACTTGCAGAAAGCTATTTTACGGCAGTAAATGAGGGAGGCTGGGAAGATTTCGTAGCTGAAAACTTTGATTATGGCATGTGCGATAGTATAGAAATTCGACAAGGACGTAATATTTATTTGCAAGGCGCAGGCCAATTCTATGCTTTGAGCAAGCATCTTGAAGTGAAGCAATTACTTGTTGATGGTCGAACAGTCTCAGCTTTAAATCGCTACCGTCTACATTCTCCTCAAGGAAAAGAACTAGAACTGGATGTCGCAGAATTTCTGAAATTCGATGAGTTTGATAAATTAGTTGCATCCAATATTTATTTCGACACCTATCGTTTCCAAAAATTTATCCAAGGAATTGAATAACAAAAATCTAGCTTCAAATTTACTCTTCAATTTCAAAACTAAAAACAAGGTCTGACTAATCTACAGTCAAACCTTGTTTTTTTATTTTTATAAGAAAATCCAAGATTCGTAAATCTGATTAGTTTTCTCTCCCCTTTCTAGAGAGCAAACCGTAGCCACTCATTAGTCCGAGAAGTCCCAGCGCTACTAGACTAGCATCTGTTTCTGCACCAGTATTCGGCAGTTGTTTGCTTGTTTCTTCAACTTTTGCTGGCGTTGCTAAAAGCGCTTGATCCCTTGTTTGTGAGACTTGCTCTTCTTTCGTTCCAACTTCTGTGATTTCTGGGATCGCTTCCTTGAGAACTTCAGTCGAACGAAGGGTGCGTTTGCCCTGAGCATCAACTTCTACAAATTGGCGAACTTGTCCTTCCACTCCTACTTGTACTAGCTGACGTTGTCCTTTGAGAAAGGCTGCATTTGGTCGTTCCTGATGTTCGAAGGAAACTGTCCCCTCTTCAATTTCCAGTTTCGGAGTTTCTAGAACTAAATCTTTCACACCTTCAGCTGGTTGGTTGCTTGATAGAACTTTTGTTCCTACTTCTGTGATTTCTGGGATTGCTTCCTTGACTACCTCAGTCGAACGAAGAGTGCGTTTGTCTTTGGTATCTACTTCTACAAAACGACGAACTTGACCTTCAACTCCAGCTTGCACAACACGGCGTTGTCCTTTGAGAAATTCGGCGTTTGGTCGCTCCTGACGTTCATAGGCTGTTGTTTCAGTTTCAATAACTAGTTCAGGGAGTGCCTCAACCGTTGGAGCCACTTCATTTGGATCCACGCTTCCAACATGGTGACTTTCTTCTGCAGGAGCTAGTTTCTTATTTAGCTTCTCTTTCATTTCCGCAAAAGCTTGTGGAGTTGGCATCTCTGAAGCCAACAAAGTTTCTGCTTGGGCAATCAACTCAGCTTTAGGATCTTTTTCACGGACAGATTCGAGCAAACCTTCCAATTCTTCTCTAGCTGTCTGATAACGTTGATTTCCATCCAAGGCTGTCCCTGCTTGTTTCAACTCATTCAAAGCCCGATTGACTTCTTCTTGACTGGCATCATGGTTTTCTGCAACAGCTTTCGCTGCATTAAGTTTCTCTACTAGTGCAGCTTGTTTGTCCTCACTTGAGAAGGTATATGCAAGGGTTGACTGGCGACCTTGGGCAGCAGTGATTTCTTGTTTGAGGTATTCATCATTAACTGCAGCCTTTGGAGAAACCAAGACATCAAACTCAGCAGTATGTCCCTTGTAATGCAAGGTCAAGGTCTGGCGTCCAGTCTTCTGAGCATCGTAGCCTGTAATTTCAACATCTTTATCAGTAAAGCTGTGAGCCTCTTCTGTCTCATCATCATAGAGAACACCGAAGCGACCTTCAGAGAAATCCAGTTGATCTCCTACTAGATAGTCTGTTTTTGGTTTCTTAGTAATATACAAGCCCGCTACTTCTTTCGGTTTTCCTTCATCTTGACCAGTCACTTGTACTTTTAAGTCACCAGTAACCGAAAGTCCTAGATAGCTAACTGTGAGCTTTTGTTCCCCTTTTTGATGAGCGTTGTAGCCAGATACTGTCACACCTGAGTGAGTAAGGTTGATGAGCTCATCGGCTTGTCCCCCTTCGTATTGAACACGGAGAGTGCCGCCTCTAAGGTCAAGCTTTTCTCCCTCTTTATAAACTATCTTCTTAGGTCCTTTTTCGAGACTAACTGCAGCAATTTTTCTCTCATCCTGCGGAATCGCTACTGCCAAGGTGTTACTGATTTCTTTGCCAGGTAGTTTGGTACGATAGTAGAGGAGAGTTGGTTGCTTGTCAAAAGCCAATGGTGCTGTTGGCAAGTCGCCTCCAGTTTCAGTCTTCAAGGTTGCAATTGGTGTTTGTGAATCTGCCTTGTCGTAAACGGTGATAGTTGCACCCGCTGGAACATCAGAGAAGCCTAGTTGAACTTGATGGTTTCCAAGTGAACGGGCAGCTACCTTAGCCATTGGAATATTTTGGCTTTCTGTATCCAAGGTTTCGTACATCTTCCAGTTGTATATACGAATGGCTTTCCAAGGTGTTCCATTATCTGAAGTGATAACTTTTAGGCGCCAGTCTTGAGCGGTGATTGGTTTGTCAAGAGTGATATCTGTCACGTGCGCTTTATTGCCACGAACTTCCTTAGCTAGCTTCCACTCGCCATCTGTATCCTTGTAGTAAAGATCAAAGTCTTTGGTGTTCATCAAACCGTCGTTTACGGATTCTCCACCAGCTCCCGCATGATCCATTACCCATCTGACAACACGACGTGGTTGGGTCAAACGAATATCGACACTACCGCTCAATTGTCCTGAAGACCACTTGTCTGACAGGCTAGTAATGGTACCGTTCAACATACCTTCGATGCCTTCTCCACCTTCAGTATTTGGGAAAGTGCTATCGATAACCTTTGCCCCTGGAACAATATTTTCAGCTAAAGGTCTTGGGAGAGTCGTATCCTGAACTGTCATCCCCCAGTTAAAGGATGCCGTCGCAGCTTCAGAACGAAGTCCATTTTTACCAACCGCAACGACTTTCAATTCCTGAATCCTACCAGTCGCATTAGCAGAGCGGCTAATTTTTGGCAAGTAGATAGCGGAAGCAGATGATCCTGTCAACAAACGCCAGTTATCCCCATCTTTTTCGTAGACTTCATAGAAATCTGCATCTTGGTTACCCGCAAACTGAACCACTGCTTCAGCTTCTTGGGCATTCTTGAGAGATTGTTTCACTACAGAGAGACCTGTCGGGGCTTGTGGCGCTTGGTGATTGTCTGAAATGGTTAATTGACCTAGGTTGAACTGATAATCTTTTACAGCTCCTTCATGCTCGAAGAAGAGTTTGACTGCATAGATGGTTTTACCTGCTAGTGAGCTGAGGTCAAATTCTTCATTCTTCCAGTCATCAGAGAGAGTCAGTTCTTTCCATGCAGCTGCATCCTCAAATTTGTAGTCTGGAGTCGTAGAGAAGGCCATATAAACTTTAGAGCCTTTTCCTCCCTTGTGGGCAACACGAAGTTTGGTTTTCTCTGTTACTTCTAGTTTGGTAGAATACAAATTCACATCCTGGTCCGTCTTACCAACTACATCACCTGAGAATTTAAGGGAGTTACCTCCATTATAGGCATCTGTAAAATCATATTCTGCACGAAGTTTTTCACCTGTCGAAGTCTGCCACCAGCGCCATGTTGGCAAAACACCTGAAACAGAACGGTAGTTCCACTCAGAATCCTTAGAAACTTTACCGTCAACAAACCATTTTCTACCATGACCTGTATTAAAAGAGGTGGTGAAGGTACGTCCTACTGCTGGTGTACGGTCAGCAACTAAATTGGCAATTCCATACCACTCTTTATCTGCTGGTTTTTGAGCCGTTGGATCTCCTTGGTAACCTGTAAAGAAGATGTCTTCGTTCTTGTGGTAGTCTTCGCCTGTTTTTCCTAGACTGGTAATCGTATCTGGTGCAAAAAGTCCAAGTGACAAACGCAACTTGCCTTTTTCATCTAAGAGGGCATCCCATTTGACTTTGGTCTTATAAGAGCCACCTTGTTGCAATTCCAAGCCTGCAAAGACATCATACTGGCTACGTTCTAGCCATTTTGCCATCTCTACGGAGTGGTCATTCTTTTCCTTGTTCCAGTTGAAATTGGCAAAAAATTGATCTGCAGGGACTTTGTCACCTTCTTTTTGCATGAACTGGTAGTTGTAATCACCTAGACCATCTTCGTGGTAACGACCGTATTTGTAGGTCATGGCATCGTACCAAGCATACTTGATCGGGTGGTTGACTTTGGCTGCGTATTCTTTTGTATAGAGCATGAATTGGCGCATTTTTTCACCAAGAGGTGCTACCAATTCACCCGTTGTTTCTTGGTTGATAAAATACCCATCAAAGCCATAGTACTTAGCAAGGTCGACAAGTTTTCGTGCGATAGGGAAGGTGCCATCTGCGTCTTGTTTCAAGGCAGCTGCAAATTTCTCTTGGTCGGCAATGCTATTTGACCAGTTGAAAAAGAGGGTTCCATAAACGGGAACTCCGTTGCGGTGCCCAGCATCAATGACATCTGGAGTTGGAACTAGACCTTCCCAGAAGACCATTGAATCCAAGTACTGCCAGTAATCAAAGGCGTAAGCCTTGAATTCTTCTCCACCAACAGAAGCATGGTCTTTAGCCTTTGAGTTGGTATTTGCTAGCGCCTGAACCTTGGCTCTTCTGCTTGCTTTTTCGTTAACCAACTGACCTCTATGGCGCTTGGCGAGTTCAACTGAGGAACGATTGATGGGATCATCCTCGCGCGCACCTGGTTCCCATTTCAACAAATCATCCCAAGTATCAAATTTGATTTCTTTTGGTCGGAGACTCTTTTCTTCATTTTTAGGAACGTCTGCTAGAATCGGTTTGTCGGCTTTCTTCTCAGCCACTTGAGGAGTTTCCTCTGGTTTGACTTCTTCTTTTTCAGTTGGTTGAGCAGGTTTTTCTGTCGGAGTTGGCTTTGCTTCTTCTTTTTCATTAACCAGATCCGTTATTGTTGGAGGGTTTTCTGAAATTGGTTGCTCAGCTACTTTGTTCTCTGTTTTCTCTAATTGTTTTTCAAGGGCTGCAGTATCTGGATTAGCTGTTTCACTAGTACTTGTCGCTTGGGCGCTCGTATTTGTAGCTGTTTCAGGGACTGCGACTTGTTCGGCAAGAGCTGGGCTCGCAAATAGAGCTGAACCAATCATCAAGGAACAAGCCCCGATTGACAACTTACGAATACTGTAACGGCAACGTTTTTCAAAAAATAGATTTTTCATCTTATCCTCCTAATAAAATATAAAGTAAGCGCTTTACTTTTTGATAAAAAGTAACTGTTCTCAATGTACACCACCAGAACAGGATCATCTTCATTTTATCCTATATGAAAGCGTTGTCAATATACTTGACACAAAAACTATAACTAGGATAAAAATCAGTAAAATTTGGACACAATCCTATAAATCATCTATCTTAAAGGGAAACTACCTCTCATTTTGAAAGAAAGTTCTTGTTTCTTATGAAAATTTCAGCTAAACACTTGTGAGATTTACTTTTATCCTTTAAAATAGAATAGGAGAAATTCCGTTATTATTTTTCGGAGGAAAAAGAAATGTCCATTAATTGGCAGGAAATTTTATTTCACTTTTTAGGAGGTCTAGGACTGTTTTTATACAGTATCAAGACCATGGGAGACGGTTTGCAACAAGCTGCTGGAGATCGCCTTCGTTTTTACATTGACAAGTACACTAGCAATCCCTTTTTAGGTGTTCTAGTCGGAATCGTCGTGACTGCCCTGATTCAGTCAAGTACAGGGGTTACAGTTATCACGGTTGGGCTAGTCAGCGCTAGTCTTCTAACCCTTAGACAGGCTATCGGAATTATCATGGGAGCCAACATCGGAACCACTGTTACTTCCTTTATCATCGGTTTCAAACTAGGCGAGTATGCTTTACCCTTGATTTTCCTTGGAACCATGTTCCTCTTCTTCACAAAAAACAGAACAGCAAACAATATCGGGCGCATCCTGTTTGGTGTAGGGGGAATCTTCTACGCTCTCAACCTCATCAGTGCCGGGATGAGTCCACTTAAAGATTTACCACAATTCAAGGAATATATGGTAACCTTGGGACAAAATCCTATTTTAGGAGTGGTAGCTGGTGCAGTGATTACCGTCCTCATCCAGGCATCTTCTGCAACTATCGGGATTTTGCAAGGTCTCTATGCAGGTGGGTTCCTTGACCTTAAAGGTTCACTACCAGTTCTTTTCGGAGATAATATCGGGACAACCCTAACAGTTATCATTGCGGCAGCTGGAGCCAATGTCTCTGCAAAGCGCGTTGCGGCAACCCACGTTACCTTTAACGTTTTAGGGACTATTCTTTGCTTAATCTTATTAGGCCCCTTTACTGCTATGATCGAGTACTTCCAGGCACTCCTTCACCTCTCACCTGAGATGACCATCGCCTTCTCGCACGGTGCCTTTAACGTAAGTAACACCATTGTACAATTTCCATTCATCGGAGCCTTGGCCTACTTTGTAACCAAGCTCATCCCTGGTGAAGACGAGGTTGTCAAGTACGAGCCCCTTTATCTCGACGAGCAACTTATCCAGCAATCTCCTTCTATAGCTCTAGGAAATGCCAAAAAAGAACTCTTGCACTTGGGGAACTATGCAGCCAAAGCTTTTGACCTTTCTTATACCTATATCATCGGTTTGGATGAAAAGGTAGCTGAAAAAGGACACAAGACAGAGGAAGCCATCAATACCATCGATGAAAAACTCACTCGTTACCTCATCAGACTCTCAAGCGAATCCTTGAGTCAAAAGGAAAGTGAAGTCTTGACTAACATCCTTGATTCATCTCGTGATTTGGAACGGATTGGGGACCACGCAGAAGGCTTGCTCAACCTAACAGACTACCTCCAACGTAAGAATGTTCAATTTTCTGATGCTGCTTTAGAGGAATTAGCTGAGATTTATCAAGCAACAACTGCATTTATCAAGGATGCCCTTGATAGTGTGGAAAACAATGATATTGAAAAAGCTCAGAGTCTGATTGAACGCCATAAAGAAATCAACAATATGGAACGTGTTCTCAGAAAGACCCATATCAAACGCCTTAACAAGGGTGAGTGTTCTACACAAGCTGGAGTCAACTTTATCGACATCATTTCCCACTATACTCGTGTGTCTGACCATGCTATGAACCTAGCTGAAAAGGTTATCGCTGAACAAATCTAATAAACAAAAAGCTATCCTGAATGGGATGGCTTTTTTCGTCTCCTCATCAAGAATTTCTTTTCTGACATATAAAAAAATGCTTTGATTCACAATGGAATCAAAGCATTTTAAAGAGTTCTCCAAACATGATAGCAGAAACTGCAGTGCCTCTATACTTGGCTTCTTCTCTTTTGATAAAGCGCGCCAAGTTGATCAATTCAGGTGCTGGGTATTTGGGATTGATGAGCAATTCACGATTGACAAGTCCTGAGAGACGGACTGCTAGTAATTGCTCATTTGTAGTGGGTAGTTTTTTAGCAGTCTCTAGGAGAGCAGCAACTAAATCTTCACTCAAACCCTGACGAGCATGGTTGTAGAGATCTCTTATAAGGCTTTCTAGGTTTGGTTCTGCCATCCCGACCACCTCCCTTATGCTTAATAATGTTTAATCAAATCAACCGTTGAACGGTCCAATTTTTTCACCAAGGCTTGCAAAAAAGCTTGAGCTTCTAGGAAGTCATCCATCGCGTAGAGAGTTTGGTGAGAATGGATATAACGAGCGCAGACACCGATAGTTGTAGATGGGACACCACCATTTTTCAGATGAGCTGCGCCAGCGTCTGTTCCGCCTTTACCACAGTAGTATTGGTACTTGATACCAGCTTCTTCAGCTGTTGTCAAAAGGAAATCCTTCATACCTGGGAGAAGCAAGTGACCTGGATCGTAGAAGCGAATCAAGGTTCCATCCCCAATCTTACCTTGGCCACCGTAGACATCACCTGCTGGCGAACAGTCAACTGCGAGGAAGACTTCTGGGTCAAACTTAGTTGTAGAAGTATGAGCGCCACGCAGACCAACCTCTTCTTGGACGTTAGAGCCAAGATAGAGTTCATTTCCGAGTTTTTGACCTGATAAAGCTTCAGCTAGCTCGCTTACCATGAGGACACCGTAGCGATTATCCCAAGCTTTTGAGATGATATTTTTTTCATTGGCTGTCAAGATAGCTGAGCTATCAGGGACAATGGTGTCACCCGGACGGATACCAAAGCTTTCTGCCTCAGCCTTGTCTGCAAACCCACCATCAAAAATGATATCTGAAATTGCTGGCATAGTTGGTCCACCTGTTCCACGTGTCAAATGTGGAGGGACAGAACCTGAGATCACAGGAATTTCACGACCGTCACGAGTTAAGAGTTTAAAGCGTTGGCTGCTAACCACCATGGGATTCCAACCACCGATTTCAACGACACGGAAGGTACCATCTGGCTTGATTTCGCTGACCATAAAACCAACTTCATCCATATGAGAAGCGACCAAAACACGGGGCGCATCGGCAACTTCTGAATGTTTGATACCAAAAATACCACCCAAGCCATCTGTCACTACTTCATCCACGTGTGGTGTCAACTTTTCACGAAGATAAGTTCGGACAGGCGCTTCATGACCTGAGATTGCAGCAAGCTCTGTTACTTCTTTGATTTTTGAAAATAATGTTGTCATATCAGTTCCTTCTTTCTGTCCTCCATTTTACCACTTTTTATAGGAGAAGGATAGTGAAAATCTTAATCTTCCAACTTCCTTTCTAGAGTATACAAAAAAGAATCAGGCTGATTCTTTTTGTTTATGATTTCGTCTGAGGCAAAAGTGGTCTGGGACGGGATCCTTTCCTATTGGCGACCATGGATGACAACGTAAAATCCGAGCCAAGCCCATCAGAACACCCTTGAAGCCATGTTTTTCAATAGCCTGAATCATGTAGTTGGAACAAGTAGGCTCAAAACGACAAGAGGGTGGAAAGGCTGGTGAGATAAAACGTTGATAAAAGCGTACTGGTGCTATTAAGATTCGTTTCATTATTTCTTGGTTACCGCCATGGTGTGTAGTTGGCTGATTTCTTTTTTGTTAAGGCGACGAGATTCTCCCGGACGGAGGCCTGTCAAATCTAAGTGTCCAAAACGTGTCCGAGACAACTTGTCCACTTGGAGGCCGACAGCTTCAAACATCTTTTTAACCTGATGGTTACGTCCTTCATGGATGGTCAACTGCACTACTGAGCGATTTTTTACTGGATCCACTTTGAGAATCTCATAGACAGCAGGCTTGGTTTTCTTGCCATCAATCTCAAGTCCACGAGTCAAGGGGCGGAGATTATCCTTATTGGCTACGCCTTTAACACGCGCAACGTAGACCTTGTCAATCTCATTACGAGGGTGAATCATCTCGTCTGTAAAGTCCCCATCATTGGTTAAAATCAAGACACCTGATGTATCCCAGTCCAAACGTCCAACTGGGTAAATGCGTTCTTTAACATTTGGCAAGAGATCCACAACAGTCTTTCGGCCCTTGTCGTCTGTCACACTGGAAATCACTCCACGTGGTTTGTTAAGCAGATAGTAGACCTTTTCTTCGTTGTAGATGGGCTGACCTTCCACTTCGACCTTATCTCCAGACTTGATGGTCGTTGCTAGTTCACGCACCACTTGGCCGTTAACCGTCACCAAGCCTTGCTTGATCAACTCTTCTGCTTTTCTCCTACTGGCCACACCTGCGTGGGCAATATACTTATTGATTCTCATCTTCTTCTATCCTTTCACCAAATAATTGGCTTTCTTGGGCTTGAATCTCAAGCTCATCAATCACTGGCAATTCTTCCAAATGGTTAATTCCCATGTAATCTAGGAAATAATCCGTAGTCACATAGAGGTTGGGACGACCCAACACTTCTTTTTTCCCGTCTTCTCGTATCAAGTCAAAGACCTGCAACTTTGCCAAGGCCCCGCTCGAGTTAACCCCACGGATAGCATCGATTTCTATCCGCGTAATCGGCTGCTTGTAGGCAATGATGGACAAGGTCTCAAGGGCCGCCCGAGATAAACTCTGGTTGATGGGCGCTTTGGAGTATTCCTTCAAAATCGCTGCAAATTGAGGCTTGGTAACCAATCTGTATGCTCCCCCTGTCTCAATCAGGGACAAACTCGAATCCTGGTCTCTTTCATACTTTTGGGCTAATTTTTCTAAACTCTGCTGGATTCCTGTCGGGGGAAGCGATAGGAGTTCAGCCAACTGACGGACTCGAATCCCATCTTCACCTGCTACAAACAAGAGCGCTTCTATTTCTGCTAAAGTACTCATCTTTCCTCTCTATCAAGTCTAGCTTTGTGCCTCTTGACTTTCTTCCTTCTTTTCCATGAGATAGATATCTCCGAAACTCTCCTCTTGCACGAGGATCAGTTCCTGGGTTTTGATTAACTCTAGGGTTGCCAAAAAGAGGGTAATGACCTCTTGGATATTCTGGGCTTCCTTGAACAAATCCTGCAAACGTAACTGATCCCGTCCAGCCAAGGACTCTTTTACGATGACCATCATATCCTCAATCTTATACTCATCCCGCAAGATGGTCGTGTGGTTCTGAGCGAACTCCTCTTTTTTCTTGGCTAGGATATTTGAAAAAGCCAAAAAGAGGTCAATGGTCGTCCTGTCATGCACAAGCTCCGCATCTTCGTAGATCAACTCTGTCGGCGCTTTGGAATAGTACTGGGCCCGATCTTGGTGCTTAGCCTCCAAGTGCTCACCCAAGAGTTTGAATTTGCGGTATTCTTCGATTTGAGAAAGAAGATCCTGCTCCAAGTCATCTTCCAAATCTGTCACTTCTGCTACCTTTGGAAGAAGCTTGCGACTCTTAATCAGCATGAGCTGACTGGCCATGACCATATACTCGCCCGTCACTTCCAGACGCATGGCCTGCAGGGTTGAGACATAGGCTAGGTACTGTTCGATGACTTCTGTAATAGGCACATCGTAGATATCCATCTGGTACTTAGAAACCAAGTGCAAGAGCAGGTCCAGGGGCCCTTCAAAATCTTTTAATTTAATATCCATTATCTATATTTTTCTAAGGTCAGAACTGTTTTTAATCCTAATTTTTTTGCTATTTCGTACAAATCGACCTTGTTTTCTATTTGTCTTAGAATGAATTGTTCCCGCAAGGCTTGGGCTGATAAGGTTGGGAAACCTTTCTCCTTGACAAAGGACTCTAGCTGTCGAAAGGCCCACTGACGAGAATATGCTTTCCCTCCCCTTTCAAAAAGATAGGTCTGCCCCATCAAGGGTTCCAATTCTGGAGTCAAGGTCGTGGGTATGGTGACAATCCTCTGTTGGGAAGCCTTGCTGATTCGCAACACCTGAAAATCCAGATTGATATCTGCAACCTTAAGGACTAAAATCTCACTTGGCAAGAGTCCCATTTCTAGGATTAAGAGCGCCAGCAAGCGTCCTTCTGGATAATTACTTTCCTGCCAAAAAGAGTCTAGGTCTAGAATTTCTGGTTTTTCAGTCTTCTTTTCAGCTTGTTTGGCTAATTCCAGACGGTAAAAGCTGTCCACTTCTCCTTTTCGATAGAGAAAGTAGAGAAATTGGTTGCAGGCCGAAAGTTTTCGCTTCTGGGCGCTGATTTTTAGATTGGCTAGCTGGGCTTGGTAAATCTTAAGACTGGTCTCAGAGATCCGCTCACCCACAATGTCTAAAAATTGCTCTAGATCATACTTATAGGACTGCTTGGAATTGGCAGACAAGCCCTGTTTTTCCTCTAAAAAGGCTGAAATCCTATCTCTCATTTGCATCGAATCTCATATTCCTTACTAAAGTCATGTAAGAGAGCATTGACAGCCTTGAGGATAGACTTGCGCGTGATGATTCCTTGAAAAATCCCTTCATCATCTACCACTGGCAAGAAGGGTTCATCCACCAGTTTATGGAGGACTTCAGTGATGTTATAGTCCGGAGCGACAACTGCCACATCCGTCTTGGTCATATTGACGATGTCTGTCTTTGCCATCTGTTCATCCGTCAAACCTTGCTCCATTTGATAAGCCAAAATGTCTCTCAGACCAATGGTTCCAACAAAGCGTTTGTCAAAGGTCACAACAGGGATACGGGTATAAGTGATTTGGCTCAACACTAAAATCGCATGATCAGCGTTATGGGTATCAATCAAGGCTGCTAGATTCTCAGCAGGGGTAAGAAAAGTCTCTTCCTGCTCCAATAAAAATGCTTCAAATTCCTTGGCAATCATCGAGCAAACTCCTTGGACAGACCTGGATAAACCTCATGATCACGTGTCAAAAAGTCTACTTTAAAATAGCTGTCATCAATCTCCACACGGGCATAGAGGCATTCTCTAATAGTTCCTCGTGGTTGGCTGATGGAGCCTGGATTGAGAAAAAGAGTCTTTCCTTCCATCCAAGCATTTGGTACATGCAAGTGACCATAGAGACAGATATCGGCATCTTCTTCCTGAGCCCAGTAGTCCAACTTTTGAAAGTTGAAATTGATATCAAACAAGTGTCCATGCGTCTGGATGATCTTAGTTGGACCAAGTTGAGTTACCAAACGTTCTGGGTAGCCAGCATAAAAGTCCATATTTCCTTTGACGACATGGATGCCTTCCCAGAGCGGAGAGTCTGGACGGAGTTCTGAGTCACCATCGTGAAAAATGGCATCGACTTTCCCCAGATAACGATCACGAATTTCTTCCACAATCAAGCTATCGCCATGGGAATCACTCATTACAATGATGGTTTGCTTTGCCATGATGGAAATACCTCCAAAAGTTTCTTAACGGCTAAGGCACGGTGGGATTGGCTATTTTTTTCTTCAAGGGTTAATTCAGCTGCTGACTTACCTGTCTCTCCCACAAGGAAGAGCGGATCATAACCAAAGCCATTTTCACCCTTGGGTTCAAAGTTGATATAACCTGGCCAGTCAGCTTCAACCACCAAGCTTTCCTTGTTTGGACTAGCTACGACTAGGGTTGTGTGGAATTGAGCCGAACGGTCCTTGAGTTCAAAGACCATGGCCAATTCGTGCAAGAGTTTGGCATTGTTTTCACGGTCGGTTGCTCCCACACCTGCAAAACGGGCTGACCAGACTCCTGGCAAACCGCCGAGGACATCGACTTTGAGACCTGAGTCATCTGCTAGCACCATCTTGCCTGTTAATTGGGAAATGGTTTCTGCCTTGAGGCGGGCATTTTCTTCAAAGGTCATACCTGTTTCAGCTACTTCAGGCAAATCTGGATAGTCATTGAGATTTTCCACATCGTAGCCTAACTTGTCAAAGATAGCTCGGAATTCCTTGGTCTTTCCTTCGTTACGAGTCGCAATGAGCAGAGTTTCTCTGACCTTGCTAGTTTCAAAGAAGGTTTCCACTTCAACTCCTTCTTTAGGCAATTCGACATGCAAAAGCTGTCCATTTTCAATCAAGAGCAGGGCACCCTGACGTTGGATGACTTCTAGATTGCGGCCTGCTTCAGCATTTAAAATCTCAACGATAAAGGAGAGCAGACGGAAGTTAGAAGACCAGCGCATCACCGTTATCGTAATCGGAAAGCCATTTTCCTCGTCCCGAAAAATCCGCGCTAAATCCATAAAATCAAGCTCGAGAGGATCTTTGATAAGGCTATAGATGCCTCCATAGACATCCCAGACACCGACATACCAGTCCTGGTCATCCTTGTATTCATAAATTTTGTTTGTCATAAAGTTACATGCTCCACATGAATCTCTTTTTCCAGCCATTCTGCTCCAATCTGGGCAAAACTTTGGCTATTGGCTGTTGTGTAAAAACGATGTTGAAGAGGTCCCGCATCTCGGCTACGGTTGATTTCAAAATAGTTCAGCAAAACCGAGATATCCCGTACACACTCTGCCCCACTATCGATGAGCTGAACCTTTGGTCCCATGACATTTTGGATGATAGGGCGAAGGAGTGGGTAATGGGTACAGCCCAAAATCAGGCTATCCACCTTGCCGACCAAGGGACGCAGGGTTTCATAAACCACTTTCTTGGTAACACTGGTTGACAGGGCACCAGACTCCACCAAGGGGGCAAACTTGGGACAGGCCAAACTTTCCACCTGTAAGTCTGGATCCAAATCATGGATTTTTTGACGATAGATGTCTGATTGGACCGTCATGGGCGTTCCAATGACCCCGATTTTCCCACCTTGACTGGACTTGATAGCTGCCGAAGCTCCTGGCAAAATCACACCTAGGACAGGAATATCTAGTTGGGCCTTGATTTCTTCCCAGACGACCGCAGTCGCAGTATTACAAGCAATGACAATCATTTTGACATCCTTGGTCAAGAGAAAGTTGACCAACTGCCAAGTATATTCACGGATTTGCTCAGCAGGACGGGGACCATAGGGCGCCCGTGCCGAATCTCCAATATAGACGATTTCTTCATGGGGAAGCTGGCGCATGAGCTCACGTACAACAGTCAAGCCCCCGACACCCGAATCCAAAAAACCAATTGGTCGATTATCCATACAGTCTTCTTTCTAGTCTTCTTTTCTGATTGATAGTTCATCATAATTACTCGTCCTAAATGAACGTATAGACAGCTTGATAGAATGGAAACTGCCTCTCTCTTAATCATAATCAAATATCAATAGAATGCAAGGAAAAAGTCTTATCCTTGAGAACTATTGAACATAGTGAGAAGTCTGGAACTTTCATCCCAGACTTTTCCTATTTATTTCTTTTTATTGTTAGCAAGAGCTGCTTTTTGTTGGCGGATGATTTGGTGGTAAACTTGTTGTACCTTGGCTTCGCTTGGTTTTTGACCATTTGCACTCAAGAGAGCACGAACTGCCTCAGCGTTCAAACGTGGGTTGTCCGCAAATTCTTTTTCGATTTGCTTACGAACCAAGTACATCCCTCCAAGAGCTCCCCCTAGAAAAGCTAGCACAATCAAGACAATTGCTAAAAGTAAATCCATTCTTTTTCTCCTGTTTCTTTTTGAGTCTTCTATATTATACCATAAAGTGACTTTCCTGACTAGTTTGTTTTACGCTTTCAAGAGGGGGTTAAGCCAATTCTAAGCTAGTCTTACAATCAGAATGAACTATAAAATTACGAATAATTCTCCCCCTTCCTCTCTTTTCTCTACTATTTTAAGAAAAAACAACAGCAAATATGTATCTTGCTAAAAAGCTCTTGACAAATGCTAAGCGACCATTAGAATGGGAGGTGAGGAGATAAATAGAAACAAAATAAACGGAACTGCTTTATAAAATGTAAGCGGTTTCTAATACACAAAGGAGGGTTTTATGAAAAAACACTTTTGGGAGAAATCCTGTCGCTATAGCATCCGCAAGCTGACGGTTGGGACTGCTTCTATTTTACTGGGGGCCGTTTTTCTAGTAAACCACACTGTAGCCGCAGACAGTGTTGAGGTCAAACAAACTGAACCAACCTCTGTCGAATCTATCACTAAGCCTGATAGTGAGCCCAAAGCAGCTGAAGCGACTGAAACTACAAATCCGTCCCTAGCAGAAAGTCCAGTAGTTTCCGAAAGCAAGCCAGCTGAGGAGACTCAGACGACAAATATTCAAGCTAGTGAAGAAGCCATTGTAGAAGCTAAAGAAAATAAGGAACCTGAAAAGGCAGATCAGCCGGTGACAAAGCAAGAAAACTATCAACTCAACTACGATCAGCCAACAGCTCCCTCCTATGATGGATGGGAAAAACAAGCCCTCCCTGTCGGAAACGGAGAAATGGGAGCCAAGGTTTTCGGTCTAATTGGCGAAGAAAGAATCCAGTACAACGAAAAGACCCTCTGGTCAGGAGGACCACAACCCGATAGCACCGACTATAACGGAGGAAACTACAAGGATCGCTACAAGGTCTTAGCAGAGATACGTAAAGCCCTCGAAGCTGGAGATCGCCAAAAAGCTAAACAGCTCGCTGAACAAAATCTAGTTGGACCAAACAACGCCCAGTATGGACGTTACCTAGCCTTTGGAGATATCTTCATGGTCTTTAATAACCAGAAGAAAGGACTAGATACTGTAACTGATTATCATCGTGGTTTGGATATCACAGAAGCCACTACGACCACTTCTTACACCCAAGATGGGACAACCTTCAAGCGTGAAACCTTCTCCAGCTATCCTGATGATGTCACCGTGACCCACTTGACCAAAAAAGGAAACAAGACACTTGACTTTACCCTTTGGAACAGTTTGACAGAAGACTTGCTTGCTAATGGCAACTACTCTTGGGAATATTCCAACTATAAGAATGGTCATGTCACTACAGATGCAAACGGAATCCTTCTAAAGGGAACTGTCAAAGATAACGGCCTCAAGTTTGCATCCTATCTAGGAATTAAAACGGACGGAAAGGTGACTGTTCAGGACGAGACACTAACCGTTACAGGCGCAAGTTATGCGACCCTCTATCTCAGTGCCAAGACTAACTTTGCTCAGAATCCAAAAACCAACTATCGAAAAGACATTGACCTCGAAAAAACAGTTAAAGGGATTGTCGAAGCAGCTAAGGCCAAAGACTACGAAACACTTAAAAAGGCCCATATCAAGGACTATCAAAGACTCTTTAACCGCGTTAAACTAAATCTAGGCGGAAACAAGACTGCTCAAACGACTAAAGAGGCCCTTCAAGGCTATAACCCAGAAAAAGGGCAAAAATTGGAAGAACTCTTCTTCCAATACGGACGTTATTTACTCATCAGTTCGTCTCGTGATCGGACAGATGCTCTTCCTGCCAACCTACAAGGAGTCTGGAATGCTGTAGACAATCCACCTTGGAACGCCGACTACCACCTCAATGTCAATTTGCAAATGAACTATTGGCCAGCCTACATGAGCAACCTTGCTGAAACAGCCAAGCCAATGATCAATTACATTGACGACATGCGCTACTATGGTCGTATCGCTGCCAAGGAATACGCTGGCATCGAATCCAAAGACGGACAAGAAAATGGTTGGCTGGTCCACACCCAGGCAACACCATTTGGCTGGACTACTCCTGGTTGGAATTACTATTGGGGTTGGTCTCCAGCAGCTAACGCTTGGATGATGCAAAACGTCTATGATTACTACAAATTCACCAAGGATGAGACTTATCTCAAAGAAAAGATTTACCCAATGCTCAAGGAGACTGCCAAGTTCTGGAACTCCTTCTTGCACTATGACAAGGCCAGTGACCGTTGGGTGTCTTCTCCATCCTACTCACCTGAACACGGGACCATTACCATCGGAAATACCTTTGACCAATCGCTAGTCTGGCAGTTATTCCACGACTACATGGAAGTCGCCAACCATCTGAATGTCGACCAAGACTTAGTCACAGAGGTCAAGGCTAAATTTGACAAACTCAAACCGCTTCACATCAACAAAGAGGGACGCATCAAGGAATGGTACGAGGAGGACAATCCTCAATTCACAAATGAAGGGATTGAAAATCACCACCGTCACGTTTCCCATCTAGTTGGTCTCTTCCCAGGTACGCTCTTTAGCAAGGACCAGGCTGAATACCTAGAGGCTGCGCGTGCTACCTTGAACCACCGTGGAGATGGTGGTACAGGTTGGTCTAAGGCCAATAAAATCAACCTTTGGGCTCGTCTGCTGGACGGTAACCGTGCCCATCGCTTGCTCGCTGAACAGCTCAAGTATTCAACCCTAGAAAACCTTTGGGATACCCACGCGCCTTTCCAAATTGATGGCAACTTCGGAGCAACCAGTGGGATGGCAGAAATGCTCCTCCAATCTCATACAGGCTATATTGCACCATTGCCAGCCCTTCCAGATGCTTGGAAAGACGGTCAAGTTTCTGGCTTGATTGCCCGTGGTAACTTTGAAGTCAGCATGAAGTGGAAAGATAAGAACTTGCAAAGCTTGTCCTTCCTTTCAAATGTCGGTGGAGACCTGGTTGTAGACTATCCAAATATCGAAGCCAGTCAGATCAAGGTCAATGGCAAAGCAGTCACGGCAACTGTGCTTAAAGATAATCGCATCCAACTGGCAACACAAAAAGGTGACGTCATTACCTTTGAACACTTCCCTGGTCGTGTAACCAGTCTGACAGCCGTTCGACAAAATGGAGTCACTGCTGAACTCACCTTTAACCAAGTAGAAGGCGCTATCCACTATGTCATCCAAAGACAAGTGAAAGACGAAACTGGCCAAACCTCTGCGACCAGAGAATTTGTAACCAATCAAACCCATTTTATTGACCGATCACTCAATCCTCAACATGCCTACACCTATACTGTCAAAGCTATGCTGGGCGAAGTTTCTACACAAGTCTCTGAACAAGCAATTGTAGAAACCCCTAGTGAATTGATGGATGATCGAGACGGCCGTATCCAGTACGGAGCTGCCTTTGGAAATTGGGCAGACGCAGAATTATTTGGAGGAACAGAGAAATTTGCTGACCTTTCAAAAGGAGACTACACAGACGAAGATCTCACTGCTACCATTCCTTTCACTGGCGTTGGTATCGAAATCTATGGACTGAAATCGTCTGAACTAGGTCTTGCCACTGCTAAAATTGATGGCAAAGAGGTCGGGGAGCTTGACTTCCATACTGCTGGAGCAACTGAAAAAGGCCGTCTCATCGGTCGCTTCGCAGGATTATCTGACGGACCTCACACATTGACTCTTCGTGTTAAACGTGAGCACAAAGGACGTGGTAGTGAGCGCTCGAAAATTTCATTAGACTACTTCAAGATCCTAGCTGGAACAGGCAATACGATTGAAAAAATGGATGATCGTGATTCGCGCATCCAGTATGGTTCCCAGTTTAAGGACTGGTCTGACCCTGAACTCTACGGAGGTACGGAAAAATACGCGGACATCAACAACAGTGACTCTAGTGCAGCTTCAGAAGCTCAGGCAACTATTTCCTTTACAGGGACAGGTATTCGTATTTATGGCTTGAAGAGCCTTGCCCTTGGACGAGCACGTGTTACACTAGATGGCAAAGAAATGCCAAGTCTAGATTTCTACACCTCAGGTGCGACCGAAAAGAGAGCCTTTATTGGCGAATTTACAAACCTTACTGACGGCCCGCACACCCTGACATTACAAGTTGATCCAGATTCGCCAGAAGGTCGCAAGAAAATCTCTCTAGACTCCTTTGATATCATCAAAGCCCCTGCTGTTGGTCTAGATAGTCCGAGCATCGCGCCTCTTAAGGAAAATGACAAAACCATTTCCTTAAGCCTACCAGCTGGAGATTGGGAAGCCATCGCAGTGACCTTCCCAGGTGTCAAAGATCCTCTAGTTTTGCGTAAGGTGGATGAAACGCATCTGGTTACAAGTGGGGATCAGACTATCCTATCAATCCAAGACAATCAAGTTCAAATCCCAATCCCTGACGAAACCAATCGCAAATCTGGAAATGCCATTGAAGCATATGCTATTCAAGGAACTACCACTAGCAGTCCTGTCGTAGCCGTCTTTACTAAAAAAGATGAAAAGAAAGTTGATGAGAAGCAGCCAACTACAAGCAAGGGGGATGAACCAGCTCCTACTGTCGAGAAACCTGAGTACACTGAGCCTATCGGGACTGCAGGGCAAGAAGTGCCACCCACTGTAGAAAAGCCTGAATACACCGAACCTATCGGAACAGCAGGTCAAGAGGAAACTCCTACTGTTGAAAAACCTGAATACACCAAACCTATCGGAACGGCAGGAGAACAAGAAGCTCCAACAGTTGAAATTCCTGAATACACCGAACCTATCGGAACAGCAGGTCAAGAGGAAGCACCTACTGTTGAAAAACCTGAGTACACCGAGCCTTTCGGAACTCCGGGAGATCAGGCCACTCCAACCCTTAGCCTTCCTGACTATCCAGTTCAAGTCTTGAAAGATAAGGAGACTGGAGTAGAAATCATCGGTGGAGCCAGCGACTTAGAAGGAATTTCTCACGTTTCTAGCCGACGTGTCCTAGCTCAAGAACTCTTTGGCAAGACCTATGATGCTTACAATCTACAGCTTAAAAATCCAACAGATCATAGCTTGCAGCCAAAAGGCTCTGTCTTGGTTCGCTTGCCTATTTCAGCTAGCGTCGAAAATATCTACTACATCACTCCGACCAAGGAGTTGCAAGCCCTTGATTTCACTGTACGAGACGGAAAGGTAGAATTCATCACTAATCATTTCAGTACCTATGCTGTCGTCTATCAAGCTACTGGAACAAGCTCTAACACAGAGGAAAAACCAAGTGCTCCAGATACAGAAACCTTGGCACACGAGGCTGAACAATTTCCAGCTAGTCCGAGCCTTGCTAAAGCTGGAAATCATTCTCCTAAAGAACAACTTCCAGCAACAGGAGAAGCGTCCAACCCACTCCTATTCTTAGCAGGACTCAGCCTAGCCCTTACAGCCACATTTATGTTAAAAGGAAGAAAGGATGACTCCAACTAACCTTTAAGCACACAAAAACAGGATGAAGATCACCTTCATCCTGTTTTATTTTGTCATCAGAAGTTAGTTTTACAGTAGGTATAAAAAGGCTAAGGTCAAGAGACTTGCTAGAAGCCCAACTCCCCAAAAGAAGAAATCAACCTTCCACTCGCTCCAAGGATTGCCCTTGCCTGAGAATCCTCCAAGCTCAAAATGATGATGCACAGGTGTCATACGGAAAATACGCTTTCCACCACTAAGTTTGAAGTAGGTAACCTGCATCATAACAGAGCTTGTCTCAAAGACATAGATAATCCCAATCAACAAAAGGGTCCATTCTTGGTGGAGGGCCATAGAGATTGCTGCCAACATCCCACCTAGAGCCAAACTTCCCACATCTCCCATGAAAACCTTGGCAGGCTTGTGGTTAAAGACGAAGAAACCTAGCAAACCACCGATCATGGCAAGAATCACAAGAAGGATATCCAGTTGATTTTGCATATAAGCAATCACACCGTAGGCCGATAAGCTAATCACCACTGAAATACTTGCTAAGCCGTCGATCCCGTCCGTCAGATTCACCGCATTTGAAAAGCCAACTAGCCAGAAAAGGGCAAAGAAAATATAGAAAATTCCCAGATGAACTTGGTAGCCAAAGACTGAAAGCATGTCGCCACCGCGCTCATAAAAGAGGTAGAAAACCACTCCTCCAAGCAGCTGGAGAGCAAGTTTTTGCTTGGGATTTAAGCCTTCGTTAATCTTACGAAAGACCTTGAGAAAATCATCCAAAAAACCTACCAAACCATACAAAACCAAGATAAACAAAATCATGCCTACATTGTTGGTCAATTGTTGGGTAAAGAGAGCGACAAGGAAGCTCACAACAACTGCAACGATCAGGAAGACAAGACCTCCCATGGTTGGAGTTCCAGCTTTTGCTTGGTGTTGCTTGACATCCTCGTGCATCTGCTGACCTGTAATCTGTGCTTTTCGATAAAATCGGATAAAGGCTGGAATGCCAATCAAGGTCAATAGAAAGGCTAGAATTCCAGCACTAATGGAACTAATCATCTTAATCTCCTAAAGTTACTTTCATTTTTTTAAGGTCTTTGAGGGCAGTATTGGCACGGACACTTTGTTTCTTGACCGTTTTGCCACTACCTTCCCACTCGACTTCTATATTCAGCCATTTAGCAAATGTTTGCACATTTTCATCTGTCCAGCCGTACATATCAGGCATTTCTTCGACCTTATCTGACAGGATCAAGATCTGCTGATTGGCTTCCAAATTATCTCCTTCAGAAACCGAGAGTTCCTTGATCTTGGTTCCTGTTCCGATAACAATTGGTTGGACCAGGTTTCGGCGCAATTCTTCTGCTAGGTCACCCGGAGTAAAGTCTTTGGTAGCCGGCATAGCATAGCTTGTCGTCTTGCTGACCTGATCCAAGTTCTTGGCAGTTGACTGAAGATTGAGGGATTCTTTCATAGCAGAAGCTCGCTCAAGGATTGGGTTGGCAAACTCTCCCAGCTGAACACCCGAATAATGCTCTGGCTGTTGCACCGTCACATAGAGGATAAAGTCAGGATTTTCTGCAGGATGCATCGACACAACAGAGAAGATATAGTTGGTTTCACCTGTCAGGTAACCCCCATTCTTCTCATCGGCAATCTGAGCAGTCCCTGATTTTAGGGCGACATTTTGCCCCGGAACATTGACATTCGGCTTTCCTGTGCTGTGGTTGTACATGGTACCGTAGACAGGATCTGTTCCGACCATGACCATGTGCTCCCGAGTAGAGGACGCTGCTGCTTTGGACACAGGATTTCCGACGATTTCCTTTTGAGACTTACGAACAGACTGGTCATTTGGATCATAGAGGGCGCTGATAAATTTCGGCTCCAACATAACCCCATCATTGGCAATGGCTGTAAAGGCACGAAGCATCTGGGTCTGGGTGACAGAGATCCCTTGTCCAAATGAGCTCATGGCAATATTGACAATGTTATCAGCAGGTAATTGACCTGTGTATTCATCTGTCAAGCCAAAGCGAGTTGGGACCCCAAATTTAAAGCGGTTTAGATAATCCAACCAAGTAGCATCTCCCATTTTTTGTTCAAGTAGACTCATTCCAACATTACTGGAGTGAGCGAAACCTTGTGAGAAAGTCATCATCCCACCAGTAGTCAAACCATCATTAACATCCCAATCTCGAATCGTCGCATCCGCTATTTTTAATTCACTGCTATTGAAGTATTCTCCACTTGGGAAGGTATTATTATCAATAGAAGAAGCTAACGTCATAACCTTCATGGCTGATCCTGGTTCATAGTTACTTTGATAAAGAATGTCACGCCAAACAAAGTCCTCAGTGATTCCTTCTTTAGTATCTGCATTAAAGGTAGGTCGTTGGGTGGTAGCGAGAATTTCACCGGTCTTTGCACTGACCAAGGTCGCGGTCATATACTTGCCTTTTACCTTTTCCTGAAAGGCATCCATCTGGGTTTCCATAAAGGATTGCAAAGGACTAGAAAGGGTAGTGTAAACATCCTTTCCGTCTACCATGTGTTGGGAAGCCTGCTCCGTACCCGGAACAATATTTCCCAGACGATCTTTCTCATAGGTGATGATCCCATCTGTACCCGCCAGAATGCTATTTAAGGAACTCTCCAAACCAGATGTCCCAATCAAACGTTTGGTGCCATCCTCATTTTCATGGAGTTGCGCTAAACCGATAAAGGAAGAAGCAAACTGTCCATTGGGATAACTGCGGTTAGGGCTAGTTGTAAAGTCAATCCCCTCAACACCAGCAGTTTTGAGGTCATTTTTAATAGCCATCATATTGGCATAGGTGATCCCATTTCCCTTGGTACCAAAGGATACCTGTTTTAGATCTGGTTGAGAAAGCTGTTCTTTGACATAAGACTCTTCCATATCTAGGTATTTATGGAAAATCTCAGCCACCTTATTAAATTGAGAATCCTCTACATAGAGAATTTTGCCTGTTGCTGACTTGTAGGTCTTGTCAATAACGGCATAGATATTATACGAAGTCGCATCTTCTGCAATAGGCGTTCCATTACGATCGTAGATGGTTCCCCGTTTTGCAGGAATCGTCTTGGTTGTTTGATGGACCTTGTTGGCTTCTTGAACCAAGTCCTTACCAAATTTTTTACCCGTTCCGATAATGACCGCAAAGTTGACCAAAAAGACCGCGAAGAGTATGACAGCCAATAAACTCAGGCTTTTCCCTACTCTTCGGCGATTTTCTTCTGGAGATTTACGGTTACGAACGGCATAACGGATGATTTTTTCTTTCCACTGTTTCATTTCTTACTCCGCTGCTCGGATATTTTCGTTATTCAGCTGCAAATCTTTAGAGTTTGCAATCTCTTTCAAACGTTCTGAACGAATCAATTCATTGACCTCTTGCTTGGCATCATCTAGCTCGGTTTTCTTTTCTTCGATTTGAGCATTGACCTTGGTCAATTCATTCTGAACTTGTAATAGCTTGGTCTGCATAAACACAACGCTAATTGCCAGGATAATCATTGTTGCAGCAATCGAAACATAGAAGGCCTTTTCCACACGTGAAAAACCTTTGAACTTCGTTTGCAATAACTGGCTTGTTTTTTCGATTCTTTCTGCCATGTTTTTCCTCTTACTTGTGAATTTTTCTAGCCACGCGCAACTTGGCTGAATGCGAACGATTGTTGGCTTCTAGTTCTTCGGCACTTGGCAAGATTGGCTTACGGGATACCAATTCCATCTTGGGCTTAAGGTCATCTGGAATGAAGGGCAAGCCTTTGGGAACTTCCACTGTTGAAGCTTCCTTGAATAATTGCTTGGTCAAGCGGTCTTCCAGCGAATGGAAGGTAATGACCGAGATTCTACCATCCAGAGCCAGCATGTCCATGGCCTGCTGGATAGATTCATCTGCAGCGCCCAGCTCATCATTGACTTCGATTCGGATAGCCTGAAAAATCTGCTTGGCAGGGTGTCCCTTTTTCTTGAGCTCCTTGGCAGGCTTGGCCGACTTGATAATCTCTGCCAACTCCGTCGTTGTCTCAATGGGTTTCACCTCACGCGCTTGCTCAATCTTACGAGCTATCTGTTTAGAAAACTTATCCTCACCATACTTGAAAAAGATCCGAACCAAGTCATGATAGTCATAATGATTGACCACCTCATAGGCCGTCAGACTAGCTTCCTGATTCATCCGCATATCCAGTGGCGCATCCTTTTTATAAGAAAAACCACGTTCACGCTGATCCAGCTGAGGACTGGACACTCCCAAGTCATAACAAATTCCATCAATTTCCTGGACACCAGCCTCCTGCAAACGTGCCTGCAAATGACGGAAGTTATCCTTGATAAAGGTTACCATCCCCTTTTCGATATAGGGTGCCAACCGTTTTTGCGCATTGTCAATGGCATTCTGGTCCTGGTCAAAGGCATAGAGATGCCCTTTTTCGCTCAATTTACTTAATAAATATTCGCTATGGCCTGCTCCGCCCAAAGTCGCATCAACGTAGATACCGTCAGGTTTTACGTCAAGCATATCAATCGTTTCATGAAGCAAGACCGTTACATGATGAAATTCTTTTGTCATATCCTATCTATTTTACCACAAATCTGACCAGCTTGCACTTGTCAGACAAGGCTAAGTTTCTTCGAAAAAAATTCTCAAAAATATGTCATATATACTTGACACCTCATCCCCAAAAGAATATAATATAGTCAAATATATACGACATATCAGAAAGGAGACCCTATGAATCGTGTGAAAGAATTCCGCAAGGAACTGGGCATTTCCCAGCTCGAGCTCGCCAAAGATATCGGTGTCTCGAGACAGACCATCAACATGATTGAAAATGACAAGTACAATCCAACCCTAGAACTCTGTCTCAACCTCGCCCGCAGCCTCCAAACTGACCTCAATAGCCTCTTTTGGGAAGACGATTTTTAAAAAAGGAGCAAACAAATGAAAAAAGAAACTCTCACTGAAAAACTTATCAAACGTACATACGGCATTTCTGGCCCCCTTGACGAACACAAACGGCGCGAGGCCGATCGTATCGGGAATCAGGTCTTTATCGTTCTCTTTTATCTCATGATATTTGGCAACCTCATCCCCTTTGTCCTTGCTTATAAATACCCACAAATTGTCGCTATCGGCTATCCTCTCGTGGTGTTTGGCATTTCGATGATGGCTGCCCTCTATGTGGTCTCTCAAACCAAGAAAACGGGCATCACAGCTATTGATCCCGAAATGTTGAGTCAGAAAGAAAGCAAACAGCTATATTTTCCTGGTCTAAAAGCCGGTCTGATCTATGGCATGGGCATGTTCTTTGGAATACCGCTTCTGAATGTCCTAACCGATGATAGCAAGGATTATCTTGGTTCTCTTTTAAATACAGGGCATTTTGTATCAACTATCCTAGCTACCTTCTTCTTCGGAGTGACCATACAAATTATCGTCTCTCTTCGCATTCAAAAGGCCAAGAAAGACCAAGAAGACGACTAGGAGGTGCCTTATGAAATCACTAGCTAGACTACTGATCAGTCATGTTTTTATCAGTATCTTTGTTACCTTTTTCCTACTTTCTGGACATATTGAGCATCCTTTCTTGATTTTCTTTCTTTTATTCCTTCCTGTATTGAACAAGGGACAGAGATCCCAGAAAATCCAATCAAAAAAAATACGTCTTCTAAACGCATCTCTCTGTTTTATCCTCGTATCCTTTCCACAACTTTTAACAAATCCTATGGATTGGAGATACCTGGTATTTCTAATAATCTGTATCATTTTTAGTTTGGTTTACTTCTATACTCTCTATCAACTCTTTAAAGAAATCAATCAAAAATCGCTCATTTAGGAGATTACTCCCATGAAAAAAGAAGATCTCACCACTCGCTTACTCAAACTATTCTTTCACATACAAGGCCCCTTTGATGAATGCCGCCAAGAGATAATCTACAAGGCAGGTGCCCGTGCCTTAATCCAAATCGTATACTCCTCCCTCCTACTCTTCTTGTTCTATCTCCTATTTGGACGCTTCATAGAGTTGGTTCGAGATGCCATGCCCTACCTCTATTTTGGACTTATCTTCGTCCTCTCATCTAGGGCGAGACTAGCAGTTCGCGACTTACATTTAGACAAGGATGACCCGTCCGAAATCCATCACAAAAGATACAGCAAAAGTCAAATCAACCTTCGTAGTTGGGGTGTATTCATCAGCATTCCAATTGGCTTGTTTGTCTTATCAGCCTTTCACAAACTCTTTGTTCAGCATCTTCCCCTCGATACCTTTTGGGACAATCTCTCCCAGTTCGATAAAATGCTCCCTTTACTAGTCTTGGGTTTGGGAATTGGTGCCATCTTTGGAACCATGACCTATGCCTTTTTATCGGAACACGTTAAAAAATAGACCAAGATTCGCTAATTTTTTAATTTATAGGCAAAGAATCCCACCTAGTTCGTTCTAGGTGGGATTCTTTTATTTCTTAACAGAGGTCACAAGTCATTTCCCTTTCATCTTAGAAAGTAGACTCTTTCCAACTCACACTACAATCCAAGACTTGTTGCCTTTCTTCTTGATTGCGGCCTTCAATCTGGTCAATCAAAATCTTTGTAGCCTGTTGTCCTTCTTCAAAGGCGGGCTGAACCAGCGTCGAAACACTTGGAGAAGAAAAGCAAGTCCACTCCGTATTGTCAAAACCAATCAACCCAACTTGTGGCAAGTTATAGTTCAACTCTTTGATAACGGTAAAGACTAGAGGTAGGGCCCAACAGTTAGGAACAAATACCAGAGTTTTTTCATCGGGATTGATTTCTTTTTGTAAAAATTCCTTAATTTGTTCCAAATTCGTATGCTTATCTTCAATGGTTAGACTGGCGTGGCGCATATTAGCATCTGTCAAAGCATCCACAAAACCACTTGCCCGCTCAATCCGAGTACTCAAGCGACTCGTATCCGCTGTAATCAAAAGAAAATGCTCATAACCTTTTTCGATACAGGACTGGGTCATGTCATAAACGGCATCATAGTTATTGGTTTTGACCCAGCTAGTCCGGTGTTCATAGAGCTGACTATCAAAAAAGACCATTTTCTTCTTTTTCTCATCGATGATACGAGAATATTTTCGGAAATTAGAGGTCGGCTGAATAATAAAGCCGTCTACTCCCAAGAGAAGCATGCTTTCAATATACCGGTCCTCACTCTCTTGGCTGTAATTACTATTTCCTATCATTACCTGGTAGCCATTCTGGCTGGCGATATCCTCAATTCCCTTAACAATTTGGTTTGAGAAACTGTTGGTAATATCACCGATCAAAACACCAATTAATTTTGTTCGTTTGGAGTTTAAGCTACGCGCAACAATGCTCGGTTTGTAATTTGTTTCATGAATAACTTTTTCAATCTTTTCACGTGTCTCTCGGGACATTTTTTCATATTTCCCGTTTAGGTAAAATGACACGGTTGTTTTCGAGGTCTGAGCCATTTCTGCAATGTCTTTTATGGTCAGTTTCTTCTCCAATCTAAAACACCTCCTACTAATACTTAGTATAACATATTCACCATTCAAAATGCCTATTTCTAGCACTGCAAGCGAATCATTCTCTCATTTATTTTATCATATACTAGACATTTCCCACGCATTTTTGTTCCGTCAACGAGGCATAATTTTTCACCTACACAAATGTCCTCGCTTAATAACAAAATCAGCTTGTCTGTTTCGTCATTTTTCACTTCAAAAGCCAGAGCATTTTCCACTTCACGACCATCTGTCTGGTAGACAGAATGAAGGATGATTTCAAAACTCTCATGCGCAATGATGGTATAATCCAGCATCTGATTCTCAAAGAATTGGCGCTTGGTGAGTTTGCTGCTTTTTTCAAGTTCATTGTATTTAGGAGAAATAATGGTAGCTTCTAAATCAAAATCAACTTCACTCCATAGTCTCAACTGATTGATTTTCCCATCTTGATAGGTCACATCCTTGTCAAGAATAAACTGGGTCAACGCCTCATGCTGACCTTGACACCTGATATCATCTACCAAGAGCCAGACATCCTCTGCCAACATGAGGATTTTTCTCCTGTAAAGATAAGGCAAATCAGGATCTACTGACAAATAAGCCCCCTCAATATAATGCACTCCCTCTCTTTCTTTGTGGTGACAAAACAGGGAGTGAGGATAGTATTCATATTCCCAGGATCCCGTAATCCTTTCTGGAGCTTTCCCATCTACCATACAGGTCGAATGACTCCAAGCACTCTTTAAGAGATAACGTTCATCTATCTCCCGATAAGAATAACGCCCAGCATCTATGAAAATCGGTTGACCTTGATACTGTAAGCAAAAACTATTCTCGTCACTATGGCTATGGGCACTTCCCATCGGGCCGTTTTTGAAAAATAGATAACGATGTTCATCCTTAATGCAGACATGTCCAGAGTCTTCAAAGATCATGGACTTAGGCTGCCAAGCTCTCTTTTCAAATTCCTGCAGTCGCTTGACCTTTTCTCGCCCTAGGAACAAGAGGCTAAGCAAATCAACTTTAACATCCAGACCGTTAAGAAGATCTTCCTTGTTCAAAACCACAGCAGACAGGCTCAAAATCTCTGTCGTTTCTGTAGAATCGCTATCACCAAAAGCCAGAGTCCGTCCATCCAGGCCTGTCATCATCTGAATGTAAGTCGCCATCTTTTCCAGCAACTCTTGAAAGCTATCTTGCAAGTCTGGAAGCAAGAGACACAAGTCTAGCAAGGCTTTATAAACCTCTACATGATATAGAATCGACTGTTCAAACTGGCTTCCATCCTCTAAAATCTGCTTCTCAATTTGCTGTTTCAACTCCTCTGAAGCAAAAAGGTAAACTTCTTCTAAATCCATCTTATCTGAAAAGAAATGA
Organism: Streptococcus sp. GMD5S; assembly: GCF_000298715.2. Lineage (GTDB taxonomy): Bacteria > Bacillota > Bacilli > Lactobacillales > Streptococcaceae > Streptococcus. The sequence goes on along the minus strand of NZ_AJRG02000010.1, from coordinate 27,519 downwards.
TAGATAGCAAGCATAGGAATTGTTTGTAAAATTCCCCAGTTACTAAGGGTGTACTTGGCGCGATAGTGGCTTTTCATAAAGTCAATCTGCTTTTCTAGACTGACCAAAATTTTCTCTAGCTCTTCCTCTTCTAGCAAGTCAAATTTCGAGAAGAGCAAGAGTAGTTTTAACCAAGTAAAGGAACGAATGCCTGTATCCAAGGTTCTAGTCATCAAAGATTGAGGAGAAAACTCTCTCACCTGCTCAATCCAATCAAATAGAAAGAACTTGCACTTTTGAATATAGCCCTTATCTCCCTCTACCAGATACCCTATCATAAACTGCAAGAGATATTCTTGTCGATTGAGCATATAAACCCATTCTGGATCATCTTCAAATACTTGATTCCACACCATCGGCTGGATTTGATAGATTTTTGAACAAGGTTCCATATCCCAAGGACTATCAAACATAAAACGATTGTCCATCAAGCGTTCAAGGGAACGCTTGACCTTCTCATAGTCTTTTGAACAGTGGGACAAGATATAGTCACGACATTGGTCCCCGTCAACTCTTTCAAAAAATTGTCTTCTTTCTTCTTTCATTATCTTTTACCAGAAAAAGAACTACTTAAAAAGCAGTTCTTTTGTCTTTCCCATTACACTTTCCTTTTCTACATAGATGACGACTCCTTTTGCAATCTGCAAAGAGATCAAGTCATCTTTGATAGAAATGATTTTTCCATGAATTCCAGACAACAACAACACTTCATCATCAGATGTTAAAGAAGCTAAATACTCTTGTCGTTGCTCCATCTGTTTGCGAAGCAACTTTTGCTGACGAATAGAATGAAAGCTTGACAGTAAAAGGGGGCTCACTGCCAAGACAATCACTATTCCATAAAACAATGTCGTATCCATTAAGCTAGAATCTTAAGCCAGCTTCCGATAATTCCGATGATAACTGTTAAAATAACGAGTTTATATGTTGTCCATTTCTTTTCTTTGATCAAGTAGTAAACTAAAAGTGTAAATAGGGCTGGTAGAAGAGCCGGAGCAACCTTATCAAGCATTCCCTGAATGCTTACGATACTTTGTTTAGCGTCTGCTTTTACTTCCCCTGCAGCAAAGGTAATCGGCACCATAATCTTAACAGATGTCGCTGCCAAACCAGCAATTACGGTTACACCGATAATATTGGCAATACGAGAAATCGTTGCCATCTGTTCGCTTAGTTTATCAATCACAGTTGTTCCTAGTTTGTATCCATACAGACCAGTTGACAATTTAATAGCTGTCAAAATCGTATTCATCGCAAGGAAGAACAAGATTGGACCGACAACCAAGCCTTCTTGAGCAAACGAAGCTGCGATGGTTGAGAACAATGGAGCTAAACAAAATTGAGAGAGAGAATCCCCAATACCTGCCAATGGTCCCATCAAGGCCATCTTGATGCTACGTGTTTCTTTTGCTGGGCGACCATTTTCCAACATTACAAGGTGCAAGCTGGTAATAAAAGGCAGGAAGTGTGGGTTGGTATTATAGAATTCACAGTTTTCTTCCAAGGCTTGGTAGAAACCTTCCTGATCCGCTCCATAGTGTTTTTTCAAAGCAGGATACATTACATTGGCATATCCCAACCCTTGATAGTTACTATAGTTAAATCCATTTTGTAAAAAGAATGCCCGCAAAGACGTTTTAAGATAATCACGTTTTGTTAATTTGTTAGATCCAGTCATCGTGTGCTTCCTCCTCTACCACATGATTCGCTGTTTTTGGCTTGTTATAAAATTCAATCAAAGCAAAGATAGTACCTACAATTGCAATACCAATTGTTGGGATGTTTAGATAAGCTGCACAAACATATCCCAATAAGACAAACGGAATCAACTCTTTCTTAGCCATCACTGACAAGATCATTGCAAAACCGATAGCTGGGAGCATTTTACCAGCAACTGTCAAACCTGTAAGCAATACCGGTGGAATGTAGTCTACGAGTTTCAACAAGGTATCCATTGAAAGGGCACCCAAGCAACCCAAGGTAAATCCAATAAAGGCAAACAACCAAATTGTTGCATTTAGAGTAAACTTGAATTTCTTCAAATTATGGTTTTTCAAGTGCTTCATCGCCGTTTCAGGTGCTCCAGCACGTACAGTGTAAGCGAAAGTTTGTAAGAATTGAATCGCCACAGCAATCGGAGTAGAGAGGGCAAGAGCCGCTTCTGGACTGACTTTACCAGCACTAGTGATAGCCATCAAGGTACCAAAGATACCAGGTCCGATTGGGTTTGGTGGAACAGTACCTCCAGCACCAACACCGAATCCCATATAAGCCAATTCACCAATAGCTCCCATTGCAAGAGCAGTAGGCAAATCACCTAGAATAATTCCGACACCAAATGACAGAACAATACATCTATTGGTGTAAATTCCTAACAGCATTCCACTAAAACAGAAAGCTGTCCATAATCCAATTAAAATCGCTTGAAATACATTAATCGACATAACGATCTCCTCTTTTAAATATAGTCCAGAATATTGACTTCAACAGCTCCATCGTTTCCTGTTGGAGTTGTTTTCGTATTAAATGTTACTTGATGCGTTTGACTCAATTCCTTAAGAGCTACCTTGTCCTCTTCACCTAGGAAGATAGAGCGTGTCACCTGCTCTTTACCAGGGGCATTGTGAATGTTCCCGATATTGATTTCTTTGATAGGGACACCACCTTCTACCAAGGTTAAAGCATCTTTTACATCCTTCACAACGATAAAAATTGTTTGAGCAGGGTTAGCCTTGTGAATGATATCAATCACCTTTTGTAAAGGGAAGAAACGCATAGCAACTGAGTCTGGCACAACTGTTTTCATCAGAGTTTGTTGCATCTTGTCCGTGCTCACTTCGTCATTGGCGACAATGACCGTATTACAACCTAAGTATTTTACCCAAAGTTGTCCTTGCCCGTGAATCAACCGTTCATCGATACGGGTCATAATAATATTTGGCGTTGTCATATTTCTCCTCCTACCAATATAGGTTCCAGTCTTTGTAGAAACGGATAAGCGCTTCTAGGTAATAGTAGTCACCCCAGATATTGCCTTCATCCACTCCTTTACCTGAATGCCATGAGTACACACCGTGGAGGAGACTTGTCCCACCAGGGGTAAATTGATCATTTGCATAATGTTCGATCAAGGAACGAAGCATGGCATGCATAGCATGTTTATAAATATCTTTGTCAGCATCCACCTCTGGGAGATGTTTTAACATTTCATGAATCCCACAGACGGCGATAGCTGTTGCTGAAGAATCTCGTGATTGATCACTACCATCATTAAAAATCAAATCCCAATAAGAAACATGATCTTTTGGCAGACGATTCAAGAAATAATTGGTTACACCCTTAAACAAGTCAAAGCAGGACTCGTCTTTCAGATAACGATAAGTCAAAGGAATACCATAGACTCCCCATGATTGACCACGTGCCCAGCATGAATCATCACTATACCCTTGTCTCGTTACACCTTTAAGGGGTTGACCTGTCTCAGGATCAAAATAGAAGGTGTGGAAGGACGAAGCGTCATCACGGATTACATTATTAGCTGAAGCATAGAAATGACTTTCTGCAATATCGTAGTATTTTTGATTGCCTGTTTCTTGATAAGCAAAGAACAAGAGTTGAATATTGAGCAAGCAGTCGATAATCAAACGGTAATGTTCTTTTTTGCCCAAGTCTCCCCAAGCCTGAATGAAGCCACCTTTTTCTTGATAGCGTTCAATCAACTTATTTGCAGCTTTCAAGGCTGCTTCTCTAGCCTCTCCATCTCCATCTCCATTTATCTTATATTCAGCCATACAAGACGGTGTGTACAAGAAACCGAGATCATGGTGATCCAACTCTACTCTCTTATTGACACGCTCCAGAAAAGAAAGAACATTTTTATGTGCCATGTTTTTAAATGCATCCTGTTGACTGTATTCATAAGCCAACCACAGTTCTCCCGTCCAGAAACCATTGGTCCATTCTGTGTTATCCATAATTGGATAGACATTATCAAAGGTAGCTGGTGTGGGGAAATCTTCCTTGAAATAGTCAAGGTTGAGTTCTAACTGCCTAATAACCTTTTCAATTGCCTGACCGACTTCTTCTTTCGTCAGAAGTGGTACTTCTAAGAAGCGCTCAGGCGATTTTATTTCTTCAATCGTAATCTTTTTTATCATTCTTTAATCCTTTAAATACCTGATTCGAAATCTTCTTCCTCTGCCTCTACATCAGTTGAAAACAATTCTTTACCATTTACGACTCCGCCCTGGGCCGCCGCTACTGATTTATTAACAACCTCATCAAAGCTATGAGCCATTCTAGCAAAGACTGCTTCCATTAACATGGCTAAGTTCAAACCCGAGAGAACATTCATTGTTTTGGCTGGATTTTCTCCCATTATAGTAGAAGAAACCTTGAATGGCGATCCTCCCAAGAGGTCACTTAGGATTAAAACTTCTTCTTCATTTGAAATTGCAAGTAAGATTTTTTGCTTGAGTTCATCTGCTGACATTCCTTCCACAAAGTCAATCGCCTCCACATTTTCTTGATTGCCTGCAATCAATTGTAAAGAACTATAAATCCCTGTGGCAAAATGTCCATGCCCTACAAGTACAATTTTCATCTTTTCTCCTTCCTTGTTTGAGTTTACCGGTTTACTTTACATTTTCCATTGTAACCCTTTATTTTTATCTTGTCAATAGTTTTTTTAAAAAAATATTAGCGCTTTCATTGTTTATTTAACCATTACAATAGACAGAAATTTCAAAATCTTCCGTTTTTTTAGGAAAACAAAGATTTTTAGAAATAAAAATATTTAATTATTGACAAAACCGGTTTACTAGAATATAATTTGGTTATAGAGAAGTCTTAACAAATTTGAAAGGAAGTATCAAATGACAAATACATCATTCTCAATTGAGCAGTTTTCTTTAAAAGGGAAAATTGCTCTCATCACCGGCGCTTCTTATGGAATTGGATTTGCTATTGCCAAATCCTACGCTGAAGCCGGCGCTACTATTGTCTTTAACGATATCAATCAAGACCTAGTCAATAAAGGGATTGAAGCTTATCGTGAAGTTGGCATCGAAGCCCATGGATATGTCTGTGACGTGACAGACGAGGACGGTATCCAAGCCATGGTCAAGCAAATCGAACAAGAGGTTGGTGTCATTGACATCCTCGTTAATAACGCTGGTATTATCCGCCGCGTTCCAATGTGCGAAATGAGCGCCGCTGATTTCCGTAAGGTCATCGATATTGACTTAAACGCACCATTTATCGTTTCAAAGGCAGTTATTCCTTCTATGATAAAGAAAGGGCATGGAAAGATTATCAATATTTGTTCGATGATGAGCGAACTGGGACGTGAAACAGTTAGCGCTTATGCTGCCGCTAAAGGGGGCTTGAAAATGTTGACCCGCAACATTGCATCCGAATACGGTGGAGCCAATATCCAATGTAACGGAATTGGACCGGGTTATATTGCCACTCCTCAAACAGCACCTCTTCGTGAGTTGCAAGAAGATGGTTCTCGCCACCCATTTGACCAGTTCATCATTGCAAAAACACCTGCTGCACGTTGGGGAAATCCTGAAGATTTGATGGGCCCTGCTGTCTTTCTCGCTAGTGATGCCAGCAATTTTGTCAATGGCCACATCCTATATGTAGATGGCGGTATCTTAGCCTACATCGGAAAACAACCTGAGTAAAAATAGAAAGAAGATCTTATGAAAATCGCATTAATCAATGAAAATAGTCAAGCTAGCAAGAATCACATTATTTACGATAGTCTGAAAGAAGCAACAGATAAAAAAGGCTACCAATTATTTAACTATGGTATGCGTGGAGAAGAAGGTGAAAATCCATTAACATACGTACAAAACGGCCTAATGGCTGCCATCCTTTTAAATACAAAGGCAGTTGACTTTGTTGTTACCGGCTGTGGTACAGGTGTAGGGGCTATGCTTGCTTTAAACAGCTTCCCTGGTGTTGTCTGTGGTCTAGCAGTGGACCCAACTGACGCTTACCTTTATTCTCAAATCAATGGTGGTAACGCCTTGTCTATCCCTTATGCCAAAGGATTTGGCTGGGGGGCAGAACTGACCCTCAAATTGATGTTTGAACGCTTATTTGCTGAAGAAATGGGCGGTGGCTACCCAAGAGAACGTGTAATCCCTGAACAACGCAACGCTCGTATCTTAAACGAGGTGAAACAAATCACCCACAATGATTTGATAACCATCCTTAAAACAATCGACCAAGACTTCCTCAAAGACACCATCTCTGGCAAATACTTCCAAGAATACTTCTTTGAAAACTGCCAAGATGATGAAGTCGCTGCTTATTTGAAAGAAGTATTAGCCAAGTAAAGCTATTCTAAACCAGAAAGGAACTAATGGATGACGAAAATCTTACTGTTTGGCGAACCATTAATTCGAATCTCACCATTAGATGCCACCAGTATCGGCGATCATGTTGCCAGTTCGACTTATTTTGGCGGATCAGAAATTAATATCGCTTGTAATTTGCAAGCCCTGGGTATCTCAACGAAAGTCTTTACCGCACTCCCTGCCAACGAGATTGGAGATCGTTTTATTACATTCTTGAAACAGCACCAAATCGATACCAGTTCAATCTATCGGCTTGGCGATCGAATCGGCCTCTACTATTTGGAGAACGGCTTTGGTTGTCGTCAAAGTGAAGTTTTCTACGATCGTAAGCATACGAGTATCAGCCAGATTCGGCCAAACATGCTAGATATGGATTCTCTCTTTCAGGGGATTAGCCATTTTCATTTTAGTGGAATCACCGTAGCTATCGGTCAAGAGGTTCGTACGCTCCTTCTCCTACTCTTGGAAGAAGCCAAGCGCCGAGGGATTATCGTTTCAATGGATCTCAATCTGAGAACAAAGATGATTTCAGTCCTAGAAGCCAAGTATGAATTTTCTAAGTTTGCTCGTTTCGCTGATTATTGCTTTGGTATTGATCCTCTCATGATTGATGACCAAAATCTAGAGATGTTCCCAAGAGACAGAGCTAGCCTAAAAGAGGTGGAAAATCGCATGCAACTTTTAAAAAAAACCTATGGTTTCAAGGCCATTTTCCATACCCTCCGCTCTAGTGATGAGCAAGACAAAAATGTCTATCAAGCCTATGCTCTGGGAGAACGATTTGAAGAGTCTGTCCAACTAAAAACTGCAGTCTATCAACGAGTTGGTAGCGGGGATGCCTTTATCTCTGGTGCCCTTTACCAACTACTCCATCATTCCTCCCTAAAAACTAGCATTGACTTTGCAGTTGCCAGCGCAACTCTCAAATGTACTCTTCCAGGAGACCATCTCTCCACTCCCGCAGCTAGTATTGAAAAATTACTGGAAAATGCACAAGATATCATTCGTTAGGAGAATTACATGACCAAATCAGATACGATTATTGAACTAAAAAAACAAAAAATTGTCGCTGTCATTCGAGGAAATACAAAGGAAGAAGGACTACAAGCCTCGATTGCTTGTATCAAGGGCGGTATCAAAGCTATTGAAATTGCCTATACCAATCAGTATGCAGGGCAAATCATCAAGGAACTTGTAGACTTGTATCAGGACGATCAGAGTGTTTGTATCGGTGCAGGTACTGTGCTTGATGCCGTAACTGCTAGAGATGCCATTCTAGCCGGAGCAAATTACGTTGTTTCTCCATCTTTCCATGCTGAAACTGCAAAAATGTGCAATCTTTACAGCACACCGTACATTCCAGGCTGTATTACCCTCACAGAGATAACGACTGCACTTGAAGCCGGTAGTGAAATCATCAAACTCTTCCCAGGTAGTGCTCTCAGTCCATCATATATCTCTGCAGTCAAGGCGCCAATCCCACAAGTTTCCGTAATGGTAACCGGAGGAGTCGGCCTAAATAACATTCCTCAATGGTTCGCTGCTGGTGCAGACGCCGTTGGAATTGGTGGCGAACTCAATAAACTCGCTTCCCAAGGCGACTTTGACCGCATCAGCGAGATTGCCCAACAGTATGTTACACTCAGATAAAATGAAGTGAAAAAGGATAAGTGTTAACTTATCCTTTTTTAAAAGAAAAATCCGAAGATGTTTGACCTTCTTCGGATTTTTTCTATTTTCCACAGTTTCATGTGATTCATCTAGATGATGAACAAATCAGTTGTTCTTTCCTCTGCGGAACAGATAAACCGCCCCAAGTAGCAAGAGCCCTAGACTTGCCAAGATTGACTGACCTTCTCCTGTATGAGGGAGATTCTTTTGATCCGAATGGTTCTTTTCTTCTTCTGATTTTTCCTTTTCTTTTGAATCCTGAGTTTGTGGCTGAGCTGCTTGTTCTAACTTTTTAAAGACTTCCTGATCTGGCGCTGATTCCTGGGTTTCAGGATTGTAGTAGGCAACCTTATAGTCATCCCCTTCTTTTCGAATAGTATAGACTCCACGTTTCAAGACTTGGAATTGGTTGGAAATAGTAGAGACAGAATCATCATATTTCACAATGCCCCAAACTCCTTGTTTGGCATCATAAACAGACTGAAGGGTCTCATTGTTATCGATGAGGCTACTTTCTAACTCTTTTACCATTTGATTGAAGGTGGCACGATCCACGTTAGGGATGAGCATATAGCCATAAGAATCTCCATTTTGCTTATGAGCCTGACTAATCGTAAGAAATTCATTTTCGACTTCCTTGTCTGACTGTCCTTCATTGATATCCTTCCAAGATCCCTTTTGGACAGCCTTACTCATACTGATTGAACTCTTCTTAAAGAAAAAGTAACCAATATTCTTTTTCGAATTGGACGATTCTAAAAAGACACTTTGGGTTTCAGGATAATCCTTTTCTTGTTCTGGGAGGGAGGCTTCTTTATCATTGACATAGACTTTATATGGATCACTTGATTCCAGTTTTCTCTGGTCAATTGTAGTTGCAGCAGTATCTGTTGAAGTGTTCTGGATATTGCTTCCTAAAAAGGCAATCTTATCCTTCAGCATAAACCAGCTCTTATGAGCAGTCAATGTTTGATTCCAGTTAGTGAAATCCATGGTTGCTGTCGCATTGGCCTCATCTAGTTTGCTCGTTCCAACGAAAGCAGACGGTAGAACTTTACCTGTATCACTATCCAATCTCTTAGCATCCGTCTCTGTCGTACCAGGCATCTTATAGGGATTAACTGTTGGCCAGTAGCCATCGCTATAGTGACTCAAATCACCATTATAGAGATAGAACATCCCATCACTTGTATACCAACCACGTTTGTTTTCCTTGTTCATGTGTTCGTAATTCAAGGTACGACTGGAAAAGAGTGATAAGCCAAATCCAAACCCTTTCTCTGCATTGTACATAGCTGTTTTATCCATCTTGTTAAAGGCAGATAGGTAACTTGTTCTTGGAGTACTTGCGACTCCAGCATCGCTTAACAAGGATTGCATCAAACTGATATCCTTATAAGTCTTCAAATTCTTAAAGACATCATAATAACTATCTGATTGAACAATGGTCTTCACAAGACTCTGCAACCGTTGTTTGGTTTCTCCTTCAGACATATCCGCTATCCGGTGAATCCCTCTTAGTACTTCTACTGCGGCCACATGCCCCTCGCTATTTGCACGACTGATAGAGCGGCCACGACTCATATCCATCAGCTCTCCATTCACTAGCAAAGGAGCAAACGATTTATCAATCCAGTGGTACATGGTTTGCATTTTATCTTTATCGATTGGGCTCTTGGTCTTTTGAATAACTGGCAACAGTTGAGACAGGCCATCAATCAAGACATTTCCATAAGCACCCGTATAGGCAACATTGGTGTGGTCGATATAAGATCCATCCTGATAAAAACCTTCGCCTTGGTCTACCAACTTAAACACTTGCTCAATCGAACGAATGGTAGAAGAAATTTCTTGGTCATCCTTGCGCAGTAAACCAGCTATTACTTTTACCCTTCCCATATCCACTAAGTTTCCACCTAGGGCCTTAAATGGGTTATCAGTCGTCTTTCGGAAATGTTCGGGATCTGGCACAAATTTTTCAATCACATCTGTATATTTTTTTATTTCCTCATCTGAGAAGTATTCTTTCATCAGAGACAAGGTATTGTTGATGGCACGAGGTGTACCGATTTCATAATCCCACCAGTTCCCAACAATGCTCTTTTCACTATTGTAGACATGTTTATTCATCCATTCCATGGAATCCCTAACTGTTCGAATGACGGTTTCATCTTGATAATAACGAGAAGAAGGATTGGTCACTTGCTTGGCCATCTCCTCTAATTTCCGATAAGTGGCAGTCAGATTCGCAGACGTTTTATAATTTGAAAATTTTTCCCACAAATAGGTGCGGTCCGCCTGACTTGAAATACTGGATAGGCTATCAGCTACCTTTCCTTCCAGCTCCTGGTTTAACTTGGCCATCTGTTCATTTTTAGAATCATAGTATTGATTCCCAGCGATGATGCCATTCCAGTCATCCAAACGGTCTGTGTATGCATCCTTAACAGAGGCTAGAATCTTCAAAGGAATCTTTTTCACTTCCTTGCCATCTTTACTGATAATGACATTGGTTGTCCCTTCCTTAAGAGGTTCTAAAATTCCATTTTTGACTGAAGCAACGTCAGGATTTTCTACCTTATAAGTATAGTCCGCAAGAGCAAAGACATGTTTTTTCCCAATTGGTAAATCAATCTTTTCCTCAAGCTGTTTATCTGTTTGAGAATCCTCAGAAGGCTGGTCTGCTACCTCTACCAGCTCAATATCCTTAAAGGAAACAGTCCCTGTTCCCGTTTCATAGAATAACTCCAGCTTGATTTTATCAACATCTAAAGTCGGGCTATAGTCTGCTTCAATAGTCTGCCAGTCCTTTGTTCCCGACATTGTTGCAGAATTCCACAATTGCTTGTCCTTACCACTTTCCTCAATGATGCGAACCTTAGCAATCCCCACTTTATTATCTGTTTTAATCTTGAAACGCAGTTTATACTTTTTCTTAGCTTCAATAGGGACTATACGGTGAACTACTGCCCTTAGTTTCTCAGAACTTGAGATAGTGACAGCCCCATCCTTGGCTTCAATGACTCGAGTTGAGGCACCTGAAGAACTATTCTTCTGGTCTACCCAAGCTGACCACCCCTTAGCTTTGCTTCCTGTCCAAGGACTGCTTCCGTTCTCCGTCTGACTAAAATCACCATTTTCAACTAAATTTTTGGTATCCCTTTGCTGATACTGAACTTCCTTCTGGCTTTGCTGAATGGTATTCGTAGTCGTTTCTTCCGCTCCAACTGTCATATAATGGTTTAATAAAAATCCCGATAAAACAAGTGAAGACAAACTCACAATGAGCTTCTTTGTTTTTGTTTGCATGTGTACACTCCAATAAACATATTGTAAAATCAATAGGAACTAAATCTCAAATTAGAGATTTATAGCAACTGAGTAAACCGGTTTAATTAAATCATATCATTTTTAAAGTTATTTGTAAACGGTTTCTATCATATTGAGGGCTTATTCTTCAACAATATCTCCCATCCAACTCGACGAAAAGGGTAAAAACTGTTACAATGTAGAAAAAGAAAAGAGGCCCTCATGACCAGTGTATATGATTTTTCCGCTCTGAACCAAAACAACCAAGCAACTCCCCTGGAGAGCTATCGTGGCAAGGTTCTCTTGATTGTCAACACTGCTACAGGATGTGGTTTAACGCCCCAGTACCAGGGACTTCAAGAACTCTATGAACGCTATCAAGATCAGGGCTTTGAAATCCTAGATTTCCCTTGCAATCAGTTCATGGGACAAGCACCCGGCAGCGCAGAGGAAATCAATAGCTTCTGCAGTCTACACTACCAGACCACTTTCCCTCGCTTTGCCAAGATCAAAGTCAACGGCAAGGAGGCAGATCCTCTTTATGTTTGGCTAAAAGACCAGAAGTCTGGCCCGCTAGGAAAACGAATCGAATGGAATTTTGCTAAGTTTCTCATTGGCCGAGATGGGCAAGTCCTTGAGCGCTTCTCTTCCAAAACAGACCCCCAAACCATCCAAGAGTCTCTCCAAAAAATACTCTAATTTCTTTTTAAAACGTATCCTTTCATTTAGTTTGATCCCTGAAGGGTGCGTTTTTTCTTTAAAAAGTAACTGATTTTCTTTAATTTATATTTATTTTTTTGCTTTTTGCTATTGCAATTCTTTCATTAATTTAGTATATTTGTTATATTAAAAGTTTTCAGTCATTTTAAGGGAGAAATGACCTTTTAAATTTTTTTATCTTAAAATGAAAGCGCTTTATAAACAGGAGGTAAGGTGGCTTACAAATTATCAGAGAGTTTTTTCATTAAATCAAGTTGTAACCAAGTCAGACTTGGGCTTGGGCAGTAGCTGACTGCCTTTCTAAAAACTAGGAGTATATTATGAATCGATACCTTTTTGAAAAAGGGCAAACATTTAGCATTCGGAAGTTGACTGTAGGTGTGGCGTCTGTTATCGTCGGACTGGCATTTTTTGCTTCTGGAACCGTGCGTGCAGACGAAACGTCTCCTGCCACAACATCCAATTTAGATCAGCAAATGAAACAAGTCGCAGATATAGAAAAGACCAAGGTTGAACCAGTCAAAGAAGAAGGCCGTGTAGAAGCTGAAAAACAAGAAACACCTGTTGCCGATACCAACAGTGCTGACTTGCTCCCTGAAGACATTCAGGACCGTGCCTATCCCGACACACCTGTCAAAGAACTCGATACGACTACTATCGTTGACCAAAAAGCTAGTCCAAAAGTAGAAACTAAGAGCATTCTAAAGGACAAGGAAGAAGCTCCAAAAGAAGCTGAGAACGGAAATCGTGCCATCATTAACGGTGGACAAGACCTCAAACACATCAACTACGAGGGACAACCTGCTACTGCTGCTACTATGGTTTACAGCACTTACAACGCAGGGGAACAACGCTACCTCGTTTCAGGCTCAGGTATCTTTGTAGCACCTAACCTGATCCTTACCGTTGCTCATAACTTCCTAGAAGCCAATAAAGAAACTAGCGAAGGTCACATTCGTGGTGGAAAATCTGCCCAGTTTTACTATAACGTTGGTTCAAACAGCGAAAAGAAAAACTCACTGCCATCTTCTGGGACTACGGTTTTATTCAGAGAAAAAGACATACATTTCTGGAACAAGAAAGAGTTTGGAAAAGGCTATAAGAATGACCTTGCTCTTGTAGAAGCTCCTATTCCTCTTCCGATTGCTAGTCCAAACAAAGCAGCAACCTTTGCGCCTTTAGCGGAGCACAAGACACATCAGCCGGGAGAAGCCATCAGTACGATTGGCTACCCAACTGACTCGAGCTCCAAAGAACTGAAACAACCTATCCTAGCTGGTCAGCTTTACAAGGCAGATGGGACCATCCGATCTGTTGAGTCCTATGATGATAAGGGAACAACCGGTATTACCTACAAAACCACTTCTGTATCTGGTTTGTCTGGTGGCGGGATTGTCGATAGCCAAGGAAAAGTTCTGGGGGTTCACCAACACGGAACCGTTGACAATGGTGTGGCTGAAAAGGATCGCTTTGGTGGCGGACTCGTCCTTTCACCTGAACAACTGAAATGGGTGAAGGACATGATTGCCAAGTATGGTGTGAAAGGCTGGTACCAAGGTGATAACGGAAATCGTTACTACTTTACCGATGAAGGACGTATGCTTCGGAACGAAACAGCTGTTATCGGAAGCAACGAATATTCCTTCAACCAAGATGGGATTGCTACCTTGACCAAGGGAGTTGAATACGGTCGTGTGGTTATTCAACACGAAGACGAAGAAGGAAATCCTGTCAAAGATAATGACACCTTTATCGAACAGACAGCTGTTGATTCGCCATTTGACTATAATTTCAAAAAAGAAATTGAGAAGACGGACTTCTATCAGAAGAATAAAGACAAATACGAAATTGTATCCATTGATGGCGTAGCAGTTAATAAACAGCTAAAAGATACTTGGACTGAAGATTACAATGTTGTCAGCAAAGCGCCTGCCGGTACACGTGTCATCAAGGTGGTCTATAAAGTCAACAAAGGCTCCTTCAAAGTTTACTACCGTCAAAAAGGAACCACTACTGAACTAGCGGAAGCGACAGTTGATAACAATGAAGGTCAAGAGTATGACGTTTCCTTTGTCAACACCTTCCATGCAAAAGACATTGCTGGCTACCGTCCAGTCAAAACCAGCCTGGAAGCAAGGATCCAGCATAAAGGTGTGAATGAGGTCGTCTTTGAATACGAGCCAGTCGCTGATACAGCCAATCCAACGACACCGACTCCACCAGTCGCTCATCCAGAAGATAAAGAAACCGAGATTGGCAATCATGGACCTCTTCCAAGCAAGGCTCAACTCGATTACCACAAGGAAGAATTGGCAGCCTTCATCCACTATGGAATGAACACTTATACCAATTCTGAATGGGGAAATGGGAAAGAAGACCCCCGGTACTTCAATCCAACCAACTTGGATACTGACCAGTGGATTCGTACTCTGAAGGAAACGGGCTTCAAACGAACTATTATGGTTGTTAAACACCACGACGGATTCGTTGCTTACCCATCTAAATACACCAACCATACCGTAGCTGCTAGCCCATGGAAAGATGGTAAGGGTGACCTTCTCGAAGAAGTTTCCAAGTCCGCTAGCAAGTATGACATGAATATGGGTGTTTACTTGTCACCATGGGATGCTAATCATCCAAAATACCATGTTGCAACCGAAAAAGAATACAACCAATACTATCTCAACCAGCTGAAAGAAATCCTTGGTAATCCGAAATACGGTAACAAAGGGAAATTTATCGAGGTTTGGATGGACGGTGCACGTGGTAGCGGTGCCCAAAAAGTAACCTATACCTTCGATGAATGGTTCAAATACATCAAAGAAGCCGAAGGAGATATCGCCATCTTCTCTGCTCAACCGACAAGCGTTCGCTGGATCGGAAATGAACGGGGTATCGCAGGTGACCCTGTCTGGCATAAAGTTAAACGGGCCAACATCACAGACGATGTGAAAAACGAATACCTCAACCATGGTGACCCAGATGGTGATATGTACTCTGTAGGGGAAGCTGACGTTTCGATCCGTTCGGGCTGGTTCTATCATGACAACCAACAGCCGAAATCACTCAAAGAGTTGATGGATATCTACTTCAAGTCTGTTGGTCGTGGAACCCCACTCCTTCTCAATATTCCACCAAATAAAGAAGGAAAATTTGCAGATGCAGATGTGGCTCGCTTGAAGGAATTCAAAGCAACCCTAGATCAAATGTATGCGACTGACTTTGCCAAAGGCGCAACTGTAACAGCAAGTTCTACTCGTCAAAACCACCTCTACAAAGAAAGCCACCTCACAGACGGTAAAGATGACACCAGCTGGGCCCTCTCAAATGATGCCACAACCGGTAGCTTTACAGTCGATTTGGGGCAAAAGAGACGCTTTGACGTCGTTGAACTCAAGGAAGATATCGCCAAAGGTCAACGTATCTCTGGTTTCAAGATTGAAGTTGAAATCAACGGACGTTGGGTGACATACGGCGAAGGTTCGACCGTTGGTTACCGTCGCTTGGTTCAAGGCAAGCCTGTAGAGGCACAAAAAATCCGTGTAACCATCACCGGTGCTCAAGCAACTCCAATCTTGACCAACTTCTCTGTCTACAAGACACCAAGCAGCATTGAAAAGACAGATGGCTACCCTCTTGGACTTGAATACCACTCAAACACAACAGCGGATACAGCCGGAACAACTTGGTACAATGAATCTGAAGGTGTTCGTGGCACTTCTATGTGGACCAATCAAAAAGATGCCAAAGTAAGCTATACCTTTACAGGAACCAAGGCCTATGTCGTCTCTACAGTCGACCCAGGTCATGGAGAAATGTCCGTCTACGTTGATGGTCAAAAGGTTGCCGATGTCCAAACTAAGAATGCTAGTCGTAAACGCAGCCAAAAAGTCTTTGAGACAGGCGATTTAGCACCTGGTCAACACACTATTACCCTTATAAATAAAACAGGCGAACCAATTGCTACAGAAGGGATCTACACCCTAAACAATGATAGCAAGGGAATGTTTGAACTCGAGTCTACTAACTACGAAGTCGAAAAAGGAAAACCAGTCACTGTTAAGATTAAGCGTGTTGGTGGAAGCAAGGGGACTGCTACTGTGCGCTTCATCACAGAACCTGGAACTGGGGTTCACGGTAAAGTTTACCAAGATACAACTCAAGATGTGACCTTTAAAGATGGAGAAACAGAAAAGACTGTTACCATCCCAACGATTGACTTTACAGAACAGGCCGACTCTGTCTTTGACTTCAAAGCCAAGCTCACTTCTGTCACTGATGGTGCCCTGCTCGGTTTCGCTACAGATGCAACCATCCAAGTGATGAAAGCTGAATTGCTGGTCAAGGACCAAACAAGTTATGATGACCAAGCTAGTCAGTTGGATTACAGTCCTGGCTGGCACCATGAAACCAATTCGGCAGACAAATACCAAAAGACGGAGTCTTGGGCTTCCTTTGGTCGCTTAACTGATGAGCAAAAGAAAAAGACAACTGTCACAGCCTACTTCTACGGTACCGGACTTGATATCAAAGGCTATATCGATCCAAATCATGGTATCTACAAAGTCTTCCTAGACGGCAAAGAAGTTCCTTACCAAGATGGAATGGGAAATGCTTCAACTATTGACGGTAAGAAATACTTTAGCGGTCGTGCAGCCCAACGCCAAGGCAATCAAACTCTGGTTAGCTTAAAAGGTCTGGACGAAAACTTGCACGCAGTCACCCTTCAACTAGATCCTGATCGAAACGATTTGTCTCAAAATATCGGTATTCAGGTAGACCAATTTATCACTCGTGGCGAAGGTAGCGAACTCTACAGCAAGGCAGATATCATCCAGTCTATCTCAAAATGGAAAGATGATCTGTCCAACTTTGATTCAGCAGGCTTGAAAAATACGGCTACTGCACGCCAAGCTTTCCAAGCAAATCTAGAAAAATTAAGAAACCAACTCAGTGCTGATGCAGTGGATGTTCAAGAAGTCATGTTGACAGTCAGCGCCCTACAAGATATCCTATCCAAGGATGAGAACTATCAAAGAGGTCAAGAGGAGCCTAGTCCAGAGCAACCGGAACAGCCAGAAGAACCTGAGAAACCTGACCAGCCTGAGCAACCAGCTGAACCAAAACAACCGGAAATTGAGTACGATAAGGCTATGGACAGCTTGGCAAAAGCTATCGAGAAAAAAGTCGCTGAGCTTGGATCCAACAAGGAAGCTAAGAAGAAATTATTAGCAATTGCTGACCAAGCCATTGCTGCAATCCAAGAAGCCAAAACTCAGGAAGCAGTCAATAAAGCGCTAGAAACTGCTCTCGAACAAATCAACAAACTCGAAGCGGCTCAGCCTGAGAAACCTGCTGAACCGGAAAAGCCAGCTCAACCAGAAACTCCAGTTCAACCTGAGAAACCTGCTGAGCCTGAAAAACCAACTCAACCTGAGAATCCAGTTCAACCTGAGAAACCTGGCCAGCCTGAACAACCAGCTGAACCAAAACAACCGGAAATTGAGTACGATAAGGCTATGGACAGCTTGACAAAAGCTATCAAGAAAAAAGTCGCTGAACTTGGATCCAACAATGAAGCTAAGAAGCAATTGTTAGCCATTGCTGACCAAGCCATTGCTGCAATCCAAGAAGCTAAAACTCAGGAAGCAGTCAATCAAGCGCTAAAAACTGCTCTCGAACAAATCAGCAAGCTCGAAGCAGCTCAGCCTGAGAAACCTGCTGAACCTGAAAAACCAGTTCAGCCTGAAAATCCGACTCAACCTGAGAAACCGGCTCAGCCTGAAAATCCAGTTCAGCCTGAGAAACCAGCTCAGCCTGAAAAACCAACTCAACCGGAAACTCCGGCTCAGCCTGAAAAGCCAGCTCAACCGGAACAACCAACTCAACCGGAAACTCCAGCGCAACCGGAAAAACCGGCTCAGCCTGAAAAGCCGACTCAACCGGAAACTCCAGCGCAACCTGAAAAACCGGCTCAACCGGAAACTCCAGCGCAACCTGAAAAACCGGCTCAACCTGAAAAACCTGCTCAGCCTGAAAATCCGACTCAACCGGAAACTCCAGCGCAACCTGAGAAACCAATTACTTCTTCAAGTCCTGAGGAAGGGGTTAAAGACCTTGTCTTTACACTTCCAAGCTTGGAAATCGTCAATAAGGTCGTACCATTCAAGACTATTCGTCGCGAAAACCCACAATTAGACAAAGGAAAAGAGCAAGTTCTATCAGAAGGAAAAGACGGTCTCTTAGTCGAGTATGTTGAAGTGGACGGTGACAATCGCAAGGTTCTCCAAACAGAAGCAACACCAGCTCAAGATCGAGTGATTGAGGTAGGTAGCAAACAAAGCTCAGTTGGAACAGAGGCGCCACCAGTTGTGACTCTTCCTGAGTATGTTCTACCAAGAGAGACTGAAAAACCTGCGCCAGTCGTAACAGATAATTCATCATCAAAAGATGAAAAAGCTCCTGTTACAGCTACAGTCAAAGAAGACAAGGAAAGACTACTCCCTGCAACTGGGGAACAAGAAGCAAGTGCCTTCCTCTTCTTGGCAGCCATTACTTCTATCTTGTCTCTCCTCATCTTCCAAAAGAATTTCAAAGACTAATAACCCTCTTTGATTGATTCTTTTCCATTATTTCAGTTCCCCCGTTGAGAAGACCATTTGGTCTTCTCTTTTTCTATCTGTAAAATTAAAAAACATCCACAAATATACATGGATATTTTGGTATGACTCTGTAAAGTAAGATGATCATTGAAGATAGCTGTTCTCAAATCAAACCACGTTTTCAAATAAACGCTCATCCAAAAAAGAGAGTCCCTCTTGTCTTATCTCATCAGAACTACGATCATAAGTTTCTGCAAGAACTCCACAGATAAAAGATGGTGTTTCGAATTCCAATACCATGAGATTTTCTGACGCTCACCAGCCATCTTTCCTAAATCAGACTTCCCTCTCCCACACCTAGTCACTGACTACTATTTTTGAGTCCAGCATATGCATAGGTTCGATTTCTGGGACACTCTTTTTCCGTCACCACCCTAAAATAAAAGCGATGCTCCCGCCCATCCTTGGCGTTTTCCTTGTTTAAAACAAAGTAGTTTTTCTGATTCATCGCCATAGTGCGTAGGATGTCATCGATCAAAAAAGTCAGTGGTACATTCATAGCAGAGTATTTTTGAAAATCCTCTTCAAAGCGGATATAACTATCTGAAAAATAATCCATCTGCAGTTTGTTTTCATACAAGTCTTTTCTAGTCATACACTCCCCCCTCCCACAGTCGAATTTCTAGGACATCTACTACCTCTACCAGCCTATAGCCCTCATTGGTCCTAATAGATAGAGTTTGAGGTGATAATTCGCTTACCTCACCAATGATCGTGGTTTTCTGCTTCTTTTCCTTGACCACAAAGCATCCCTTCAGTTGCCCGACATAAAGTTGCGAAAGCAAGAGTAACTTCTCAACGGGATTCAGACTCGTCGAGAAAGCTACCCGATTTTTCTCTTCACCGAGTGAACTAGTATGCTCTGAGAGGAAAAAGCCCATCCACTTCTGCATCCCTGGATCTTGATAGTCACGCGCAGATTGAAAGGGTAAATAAGAACGATCAATCATTTTAAACCATCTAATCCTCCAGCAGAATGCCCCCCAATCAGCTTGCTTCTGGCAAGACTCCTAGAGGCTTCTTCCAGTGCATTGGCCTTTAAGAGGGAGGTAAAACCAAATTGTTCCCGAATGGCATCAATAGCCGTCTGGAGCCTTTCTTCTTTTTCTAACTTGTCAACATCATCAAAGAGGGAGATCAAGCCAAAGGACTCGTCCACAAATCCTGAATAGTTGACTCCGACACTTCTGACCGCTCCAGAAGTGTATTTGTTATGAAATAGCTTCAAAACGTGGTCTGTTAAAATAGCTGTATTATTGGTCGGTTCGACCTTCATTTGTGTGTGAATAGACGGCCTGACCTCCTGCTTAGAGAAACCAACATAGATAGAGACAAGGGTTGTTTTCTTGCCCGCCCTTCTCAGCCTAATAGCCACCTGCTCCGCCATTTCTCGGAGAATAATTTCAATATCCCGTAGCTTCACGTAGTCTCTCGGCAAGATTTGAGAATTTCCTAACCCTTGGGACTTGGCTTTATAGGGCCTGTGAACATTGCTCTCATCAATCCCGTTAGCATGAAACCACAAACGCAGGCCAGTCTGACCCAGAGCCTTCTGTAGCTGGTCTGGGTTGCTTGTAGCTAATTCTCTGATGGAAAAAATCCCCAGAGCATGCAAACGTTTCTCCATCCGCCTGCCAATCCCCCAAAAGTCCGTCATCTTGGGAATGGCCCAAACCTTCTCTTCCACATCCTGGTAAGACCAGTTGGCCCTCATGGTCGGAGTGTGCTTGGCCTCATTATCCAGGGCCAACTTGGCCAGTAAGGGATTGGCATTGGACATACCCACCGTAGAGTAGATCCCTGTCTGCCTCCAAATATCCCTCTGGATGCGGGCAGAAAGCAGATCCAGCTTGTCTTTGCGAGAAATCTGCCTGTCTGGGATGAAATAGTTGAGCGAACTAGTCAGATCAATAAAGCCCTCATCGATAGAGTAGGGATAAATATCATCTGGACTGCCATAATTTTGAAAGATTCGCTGGATTTCCATATTGACTGCGATGTACTCGTCCATCCGAGGAGGGACAATCAAGGTGACTTGGGCCCAATCTTCGATGTAGCGAACATAGTCTGAGTCAGTAGGCAAGCCTTGCTTTCGAGCGTTGCAATAAGAAAATTTGCGCGTTTTGATATCAAAAGGTAGATCATAGGCCCGGCCAACATTGGACTTGCCAAAAATCTTCTTGAACATGGGAGAGGAAGCTAGGATAAGACCAGTAGAATTATCCGCGCGACTCATGACACAAAGCGAGGTCTTCAGCGGATGCAAGCCTCTTTTCACACACTCAACACTGGCATAAAAAGATTTCATATCGACAAAGGCAATGTCACTTTTGGGCTCTCTGGAATAATCAAAGTAGCCCATAGGCTAGCCCTCCATCGGCACAAAGTTTCCAACAATAATCCCCACAATCCGAGGATCTTCCTCATAGGAGATGAAAATATCCTTGTATTTAGGATTGATAGAGACCAAACGCAAGCCATCTTCCTCACGATAAACCCGTTTGATATAGGTCTGGTTGTTGCAAACCACTGCATAAACCGCCCCATCATAATCAAATCCTGTTTCCCGAATCAGAGCCACAGAACCATTTTGATATTTAGGTTCCATAGAGTCCCCAGACACCCAGGATGCAAAATCATGGGCCAACTCCTCGTTAAAGTAGACCGTATCAAAATTCTGATCATCGTAGACCGAAGCCCCGATCCCTGCTGACATACGTTCATAGACACGGTACTCGTAGAGGCGCTCTGGCATGGTCGCCACCTTCTGAGTTTGTTCTTCTTGAGCTAGGTTGCGAGCATAAAGCACAACCTTGTCCTTCCCTTGCTTGGAGAGGCTATTGTAAAGACGAACAATCTCAATCTGAGTAAAATACCCTTTTGCTACCTTTAAAATCTTCTCCAGCTGAGCAACCTTCTCCTTGGATGGTTCCTTAATTCCACGTTCCCAAGCCGAGTAAGCCTGAAAGCTGATCCCTAATTCCTCTGCAATTTCCTTCTGTGTCAATTTTAACTCTTTCCTCCGAGTCTTGAGTTTTTCTGGCTGATACATACTTCACCCCCTAGTGTGATGTTTTATTGAGAATATCTCTCTTAGAAAAACAAATCGACGGTTGAGCTTACATCTCTAAACTCAACCAATATGGTTTAGTTTTATTATATAAAAAAAGTGGACGATTGTCCACTGGGAAAATCAAATTTTAACAGACACAACTGGAAATTATGAACAAAAAACTGGACTAGCCCTAGCAACTCCTACTCTAATTTTTGCAACAGCTTTACAACTTGCCGATTATCAATCCTCACATAATATACACCACTATCACTGACAAGTTTATCCTCTTCATACTTAGCAATCTTTACAGCATAAAGACCTCTTGGTAGGGATTGGTTGGCAAAAAATTCCTTCATGAGCCTTTCAAGATCTTTTAGATAGTCATCATACAAGAGATCTCTTTTTTCCTTCGGAACGAAATATTGAAATTCAAATGTCGGTATAAAAATCTCTTTTTGGAAAAGATATTGAGCATCCATTGGATACATCCCTTGCAGAGCTTGGCCCTTGCTTTGATTTTCCTCCAATATTTCATTATAAAGATAGATATTATCAGATTGGTTATTAAATTCAAAACCAATACCTTGATACTTCAAATCAGGAAGTTTAGGATCTTTGATTGAACTGTCCAGTGTTTTTAAAAACTCGCTGGTGCCTGGACTAACCTCAATCCCTAAATAGGCTAATTCTGGGAAAACATCATAAATTTTTTTACCATTTTTGTAATCAACCTCTGCATCTGTCTTTCCATATGTTTCACTTTTCGAAAAGCGAGTATAGTATTTAAATCGAGTTTTAGCCTGATAGGTTTTTCCAGCTATATTTTCACTGTAGGTACCGTGGATTATAAATCCTCCCACGCTTGTATAGTTTTTCTCGTATTTTTCTAACTCAAACTGTCCTGTAAGACCGTAGTTTTGATAAGAACGATGCACAGCTTGCTCAAGCTCAGTTCGACTTGCATGGGCAAACAGCCCCCACATATCCATTAGAGAAAAAATCGGACTGAACACTGTGAAGATTACCATTGGGATCACTATGGATAAGCAACCTATTAATAGCCAATTTCTTTTCTTGGCCTTTCCTTCAGATTTTTTAGCAGTTTTCTGTTTCCTTTTTAAGATTAGAATGAGCAAACCCAAAAGCACTAATACTAATAAAACCAATCTACACTCTCCTTTTACTTTTGACAGTTGTTAACAGGTGTATAGGAGGCTGACAGAAATACTCTTCTCACCTACTAACTTATCCTGAAATCCATAAACTCGTCTGAAACGAGGAGCAACCCTTGTCTCATTATACCACATGAACCATACTGTGAGAAGATGAGAAATACAAAAGAAAACCACCTGAAATAAATTCAGGTGATTTGTGTAATTATGGAAAATCGTTATATTGACTCTCTGCGATTTCAACCATTTTTCTACGATTGTGGCGTTCCTTGGAATCTTTTCCGCCTTGGATATAACGTTCTTTGCGTTCTGCACGTGTTTCAGGTGCTTTCGTATACATATTATCACCGATAGACTGAGCCATACTCGCATCTACACTTCGAAAAGCCTCACCAACTGCTCCTAGAAACTCATCCAAAGAACTAATTGTTGTCACCATCTCCGAAGATAATTTTTTAAGTTCATCAGTCGCATTTTGAATTTGTTCTGTCGCAGAGGAGTCTATCAGATCATAGGCATTATTCTGCAATTCTGCACTCATATCTTTAAAAGCTCCATTCACTCGGCTTAGGTTATCCGAATCAATTTTTTTTTGATTGTTACTCATTTAGAACCTCTTATTCTCCTTTGTCAACCAATATTCGGCGTTGCTTGTTTAGTTCGCGGTCTTTGGCAACATCGTAATACAAGTCAAACTCTTCTTTGGTATTGACTGAATGCTCTTGACCATCCTTACTGAGTTCGGCTGGAATCGTCAATCCTTCGTAAAGATTCGTATTTGCTGGGACAAAAAGCTGATACAAATCAAGAAACTGTGGAACATCTCCGTAAACCTTATCATAATCATACTTAGAATCAATCAAAAGGAAAAACTGTGAATCTTGCTTACTTAATAATTGATAAACTTTAGGCGCAGCTGTCTCCAAAACACTTCCCTTCAATACATCTTGATGAAAGGAAAGTTGATTTTGGCGAAGACTATCATAGTAAGTTTGTAAGATAGTCATCTCTATCAATTTCTCTTTTGAAGAACCTAGATCTACCGACGGAGTTTCAGGATACTGTTGTACTTTTGTGTCTTCCCAATCAATTTGCTTGGTTTCTAAATTTAACCATAACTGCTTTCTCTTAGTAATATACCAATCTGGATTATGAACAGCTATAGGGAGATAATCTTTCCCATTTATTTCTACAATAGCACCTATTGATACTGGAAAATAATTTTCATTGTAGTCTCCTACCAACTGATAGAGGTCTACTTTCGATTCCTCCAATCGTCTATCCCGTATTCGATAGATAGAAAGAGTAAAGTATCCGTCAGATTCATCTTGGGGTCGATTCCTAGCTAAGTTACCAGATTGTACTTTAATATTTAATCGAGTAATATACCTTTGATTAGAAGCGCCATTAGTTCTTGCAAAGCTATCTCCAAAAAGAGGATTATATTTTTGAAATAGTCTATCTTCGTCAGGGTTTAATGACTTCCAATGCACGGCCACTCCCCTGCCATCTTCTAAAAATTCATAAGAATCAATTTCCCATTTTCCTGTATAGTAATCCATATTTTCATATTTTTGGCGTTCTTGCTTGGCCTGCTCTGATTGTTGATAGCTATGATAGCCCCATAGAAGCAGAACACCCAACAGGACAGATCCGACTATTAGTAGTACTTTCTTCATTTCTCTCCCCCTTATTTGCCATATTTCTGTTCGAAATACTCTTGAAAATCTGTGAACGAGTCACCCCCCATAACTTTTTCAACAATAAAAGGAATTGTTTGAATCTGTTCTGGAGTCATATTTTCAATCGTAAGGCCTTCACCATTTGTATGCTCTCCCAAAAGGAAATTTTTCATAGCTAGATCTTTATCAAAGTATTTGTTAATTATTCTATAAGCTCTATCTCTCGAACCCACTTTCTCAAAGTAGCCCATGACACCTTTCTGGTTTAATTCTTGTACCCGTTGGTAAGCTCCATAATCCGCATAAATACTAGAGAATTGTGCAACTGTATCGGTAGCTGATCCTGCCACTTCATGTTCTAATTGCCAGCCCCCTTGACCAACCAAAACATTATAAATATTATTTTGCTCATTCTTTGTTTTGGCTTTAAACTCTGCCACCTTACTTTGTAGCTTAAAGAAGCCTGCTAACACCTCATTGGCAGACTTGCCACCATAATTACCTATTTTTTTAATAAAGGCATTCGCTCTTCCAGAAGTCATCTCATCCAGCATCTCATGTGTATTTTTAATTGAGTCTGTTGCATGTAACTGTGATAAAGAATCTGCAACACTAAAAGTCGCCGCAGCTGCTGGACCACCAATATAGGTTAAAATCGTTTTTATTCCTTCTTTTACGATAGTTTCTTGGAACTCAGCATCCGCTTTCTCATGTTCTTTTTTGATTTTATAAAGTTCAGCCTCATATTTACCAGCCAAAGCTCCGTCAATTCCTTTTTCATGGTGTGATGTATAAGTTTCAAGAGTAGTTTTGGCTGGAACACTAAGCTCATCATAGTCTGGAACCGTCTTAGAACCATAGTGATATATGGACTTTTTACTTTCTTTAACATGTAATTCCCATTCAGGGTTTTCCGTATCATTTAATTTAATAAAGATTTCTTTTCGAGTATATCGAAGTTTTGCATTTGGATCAAAAGGATCATCGTTCCTAAATTGTACACCTGAATTCCCTTCTACTTTTGTTCCAATTTTCAAGATTCGAACCGCAGTCAATAAACCTGATAAATCATTCATCTGACTTAATTTTGTATGATGCTTTTCCATTGTTGCAGCGTCATGCTCGGGATCTTGCTCGTAAGCATACATTTCAGCTATCTGTATTTGTTTGGATATATGTTGCTGTTTATCTAACCTTTCTGAAAAGACATTAACCTTGGATTGATCCGTTTTCCCCATCGCATCTAACAAACGATTTATCTTCTGAGTCCCAATCTCACTTCTATCCATCCAAATAGTCAATTCTTCTGCCAGATTCATGTAGCCCCCATCAGAAATTTTCTCTGGGTCATTCTCCATTATCTTGTCTACATCTTCTAATTTTCCAGAAAGAATCGCTTGCAAGACTTGGGCATCTTCCTTTGTAGTGATTCTAGAAAGATAAACCATATTTGACTCTGTTAGAGTATTATTTTTTATAGCATCAATAATCGTCTGAACTGGTAATGTCGTTACAGTTCTTGCGTTCTGTGTAATCTTTGTCAAGGATTCAAAGGTAGTTGATACCCCTGAAACGCCTGAAGATAGGCTATCATGCGCAGATATAATGCCGCTATGCGTTTCCTTACGTGCTTTGATTTCATCTGCAATATAAGCGTCTGCTTTGGCATCAAAATCTCCCAAATTAGAGTCTCCATCACCCATTGCTTCGATTGCTTCATCAAACAAAGCTACCATTTCATCCTTAACGATACTGATTAGATTACGCTGAGGGGTTCTAAGGGACTCTGTAAGTGTATTAATCGCATCTTCATCAGTATGGGCATGACTGGAAAATCCTAAACCTTTAATCTCCCCAGTAAATGTAAAGACATGCTGCCCATAAGTTCGTATCGCCTCTGGTGTCTGTGAAAAAACAGACTTCTGAATCTCATTCAAACGTTTAAAGAAGGCATTAATGGCAGCCGCTTTTTCCCCTTCTAGATTAGTATTGAACTCACGCATTGTATCGCTTGAGACTTCTTCAAATTTTCCAGCAAATCGGTGAATACTCGTCCCGTAATCTTCTAAACCTGAAATATTTTTTACTTTTACTGTCATCTATCCCTCCTCTATGATGCTAGAGCTGCATTTAATGCATTTCTAGCATTCCTTTCAATATTCTGAGCAGTTAACAAATCCGACTCCAAATTCTGAATCTTCGTACTTAATAACGCGAGTATTTCTCTTTTCTTCGTTAAAATGATTTGCCTCAAAGAATTCAAATCTTCTTTTTCCTGATTTTTTTCGTCATCGTATTTCTCACCCAAGATATTTTCAGAAAGTGTAACAACATAATCAATCTCTGTTGATTTCTTTTTCAATTTATTTTTAATATATTTTAAATTTGAAACTTCGCCACTCAATCGTGATACTTCTGCGGTCGCTTCATATAAAGCTTGAGATAACCCTACTATTTTTTCATAACTAGCCATAGCTATCCTCCTTTTCTATATCATTAATACTTTCATTTTACTTGCCAACCCATCGGAAACATAGTAATGTTCTTGTTCTATTATACCACATGAGGAATAATGTGAGAAGATGAGAAAAGCAAAAGAAAACCACCTGAAATGAATTCAAGTGGCGAATAGTTAGGGGAGCTCATTATAAACAGAGGCATCGTAGATCTTCTGCTGGATTCGTTTCTTTTCTGTATACTCTTGTGGAGAAACTGTATACATCTCATTAGTTTCAATGGAGCCCGCTAAATCGGTATCCATATTTTTAAAAGCTTCCGCAATCTTGTTCATAAAGCCATCTAATGAGTCTACCGTCTCTACTAAATTTTCCATACATG